>CAYQAF010000301.1:0-3644 GCA_964415375.1 uncultured Alcaligenaceae bacterium | reverse complement strand
GCGGCGACATCGAGGAAACCGCCTACCGCACCAACCTCGAGGCGGCCGACGAGGTCGCCCGCCAGCTGCGGCTGCGCGACCTGGGCGGTCTCGTGGTGATCGACTTCATCGACATGGAGAGCTCGAAGAACCAGCGCGAGGTCGAGAATCGCCTGCGCGACGCGCTCCACTACGACCGTGCGCGTATCCAGCTGGGCAAGATCTCCCGCTTCGGGCTGATGGAACTGTCGCGCCAGCGGCTGCGGCCGGCGCTCGCGGAGTCGGCCTACATCCCGTGCCCGCGTTGCCACGGCATCGGCCACATCCGCGGCACCGAGTCCACGGCGCTCCACATCCTGCGCATCGTGCAGGAGGAGGCGATGAAGGAGAACACCGCGCAGATCGTCGCGCAGGTACCGGTCGACGTCGCGACCTTCCTCCTGAACGAGAAGCGCCCGGACGTCACGTCCATCGAGGCACGCTTCAAGGTCAACGTGCTGCTCGTGCCGAACCGGCACCTCGAGACGCCCAACTTTTCGATCGAGCGGCTGCGGCACGACGATCTCAACCGCGCCGAGCCGTTGCCGCCGTCGTTCGAGTTGGTCCAGCAGCCGGAACAGCCCGATCACGCCCAGCAGATCAAGGAAGACGCGAAGGAGCAGCGGCAGGAAGCCGTGGTCAAGGGCATCACGCCCGAGGCCCCTGCGCCGGTGTCGACGCCCGCGCCGGCCGCGGCGCCCGCCCCGGTGGCGTACGTGCAGCACGGCACCTGGCTCGACAAGGTGCTCGGATGGCTCCGGGCGAAGCCGGCGGCCCCGACCGCACCGAGCGCAGCGGCACCCTCGGCCGGCGCGCCATCCGAGCCCCGGCGCGAGCCGCGCCGGGGTGGCCCGGGAGCACCTCGGGGTGATCGCCGTGGCGAACGCCGCGACGAGCGTCGTGGCGAAGGCCGTGGCGAAGGCCGTGGGGAGCGCCGCGACGAGCGCGGTGAAGGACGCGATGCGTTGTCGCGTCGTGAAGCCTCGGGTCAGGGCGGACAACCGCGCAAGGAACGTGGCGAACGTCGCGACGATGCCAAGGCGAAGGAACGTCCGCCGCGCGAGGCCCGCGAGGGGCGCGAACCGAGGGAACCGCGTGACACGCGCGAGCCGCGTGAACCAAGGGAGGCGCGCGAAACACGCGAGCCGCGCGAACCGAGGGAAGTGCGCGAGCCCCGCGAGAAGCGCGAGCCGCGCGAACCCCGGGCACCGAAGCCCCCGCGCGAGGAGCGCGAGCCGAGTGCCGGAGCCACGCCCGCATTGGACGTCGCAACCGGTGCGGAATTGCTGCCCGAGGCGGCCGCGCAAGGCGAAGACCGCCGCGAGGGCGGACGCCGCCGCCGGGGTCGTCGTGGTCGCGGCGGCAATGGTGGTGAGCGGATCGCCGGCGCGGCGGAAGCCGTCGCGGGCAGCGACGAGACCGGTGCCGCGGCCGAAGCTCCGATGCCGGAGCAGTTGGCGATCGAGCCCCTCGGCGCCGTGCCCGTCGACGTCGGTGCGATCCCGCTGCAAGTGTCGCAGCCGACTCAACCGTACCGCAGCGAGGCCGCGCCGGCCCCCGCGATGGCGCCGCTGCCCTCGCCGCCTGCTGCGGTCCGCGCCGAAGAGGTTGCTCGGCCGCCGCGCGAGCCGCGTCGCGAGTCGCTGATCGAGCGCGCGGCCGAAGCCGCGGTTCCCGCGTTGCCGGTCGCGCCTCCTTCGCGGCCGCGCAACCTGCCGGAGATCCCGCCGATCACGCTGGCGCTGCCGCTGGATTCGGGGCTCGAGCTCGTGCAGACCACGACGCGCGCCCCCGAGCCCGTGCCGGAATCCGCGCCCGCGCCGCGACCCAAGCGCGTCCGCGCACCACGTCCGGTGGTCGCCGACGAGCCGCTGCAGATCGTGGAAACCCGGCACGGGGACGATACGAAGCCGCAGGCCTGACGCCACGCCTCGTATGAGTCGGCCGGGTGCGCCGTCGCATGCGCCCGGTCGCGGTGAGCAATGAAGCGGCTCCTGATCGTCTGGCACACGCAATTCGGCTGCACGGGCGAGCTCGCCCGTGCAGCGATCGACGGCGCGCACGGCGTCGACGGCGTGGCCACCGTTGCCCTGCGCGCCCACGATGCAGGCGTCGACGACGTGCTCGCGGCCGACGCCTACCTCATCGGCTGTTCGGAGAACTTCGGCGGCATGGCCGGCCAGGTCAAGGACTTCCTCGAGCGCATTTACTACCCGTGCGAGGGCCGCATCGAGGCCCGCGCGTGGAGCGCGTTCGTGTGTGCGGGCAACGACGGTACCGGCGCGATGCGCGACCTCGATCGGGTCGCGAAGGGCCTGCGCCTGCGCAAGGTGCACCCGGGCATCGTCCACCGCAGCGGGCGCGTCGCTCTGGCGCATCCGGTGGAGGGGAGCGCGCTCGACGCGTGTCGCGAGCTCGGCGCGACGCTCGCGGCGGGACTTGCCGAAGGGCTCTGGTAGCGCGCGGACCCTCCGCGCGTCCGGCGTTACCTCGAGCGGGCGGTCACGCGCTCGATCAGCGCGTCGCTGGCCGTCTCGATCAGGTCCAGCACCCGCTCGAAGCCATTCGCGCCGCCGTAGTACGGATCGGGCACTTCGCGCACGTCGAGTTGCGGCGCGACGTCGAGGAACAGCCCCAGGTGCCCCTCGAATGCGCGCGGGCGCAACGCCGCGAGTTCGCGCAGATTGGCCTGGTCCATCGCGAGGATCCAGCCGAAGCGGTGGAAGTCGTCCGTCGCGACCTGCCGCGCACGCAGCCCCGCGAGGTCGTAGCCTCGGCTCGCCGCCGCGGCGATCGCCCGTCGGTCGGGCGGTTGCCCGACGTGCCAGTCACCCGTCCCCGCCGAGTCGATCTCGAGGTGGTCCGTCAGCCCGGCGCGGGCGGCACGAGCACGGAACACCCCTTCCGCGGTCGGCGACCTGCAGATGTTGCCTAAACAGACGAAAAGGATCGATTGCTTCGCCACGATGTCCTGCACCGGCGCGGACCCCGACCGTCGACCGGCGCTGCGGCGGTCGTCTTGCGGGCTTGCGTGTCGACCGCGCGCCGCAGATGATAGCGCGCCGCGGCGGTCACCGCCCTCGCCGTGCTACGCCTTCTCCCACGCCCCCGCCCGCCATGCGCCTCGTCCGCCCGCTGATCCCTGCACTCATCCTGGCCGCGATCGCCGCGGCGCCAGCGCTCGCCGCCGACCCGGCCAAGCTGCTGCGCGTGTCGATGTCCGACATCACCAGTCTCGACCCGCAGCAGGGCACCGACCTGATGTCGACCCGCGTCGCGAGCCACATCTTCGAGGGCCTGTACCAGTTCGACTATCTCGCGGCCCCGGCGAAGGTCGTGCCGAACACTGCCGAAGCGATGCCCGTGATCACCGACGGCGGGCGCACGTGGACGATCCGGCTGAAGCGCGGCATCCTGTTCACCGACGATCCTGCGTTCAGGGGCAAGCCGCGCGAGCTCGTCGCCGAGGACTACGTCTACTCCCTCAAGCGAAGGCTCGACCCGAACCTGCGCAGCGGCGGCGATCCGGCGCTCACCGACCTCCTGGTCGGCGCGCGTTCGTTCGTCGATCCCGCGCGCAAGCCCGGCGGCAAGGTCGACTACGACGCGCCGATTGCCGGGCTGCG
>CAYQAF010000300.1:0-3666 GCA_964415375.1 uncultured Alcaligenaceae bacterium | reverse complement strand
GTAGTACATCCAGGGGGCTTGTAGGAAGGGGTGCAGCCTGAGCCCCCGCAACCACGGCTGCGCGAGCCGGTTCTGGTAGCTGTAGGTCTCGAGGATCCACGGCGCATAGGCGGCGACCAGCTCGTTCATGCGCCGGTAGGTCGCCTGCCGCTCGGGGCCCTCGGGCAGCGCGCGCATGCGCTCGTAGGCCTGGTCGTACTCGGCGAGCTTCAATCGCGCGTCGTTGGACAGCCCGATGTTGCGGCTGTAGAGCGGCGAATAGAACGAGTCGGCGTCGGGCACGTTGGTGATCCACGCGAGGTTCCAGATCTGCAGCTGGCCCGCCTCGGCCATCTTGTTGAGCTCCGGCCACTTCTGCACCAGGAACTCGGTGCGAAGTCCGATTGCACCGAGGTTCCGCGTCCACAATTCGCTCGCCGCCCGGTCGGCGGCAACCGGCGTCGCGCCCTTCCGCAGCAGCAGCGGCTTGCCGTCGGGCATCTCGCGGAAGCCGTCGCCGTCGCGGTCGCGGTAGCCGAAGCGGTCGAGCAGCGCGCGCGCGGCGGCGGGGTCGAACGGGTCCCTGATCGCGAGCGCGGGCGAGTGCCCGGGCACCGGCGGGGGGATCATCTGCGTGGCGGGCTCGGCCTGGCCGTTGGCGAGGACGCGCACGTACTCGCGGCGGTCGTTGGCCATCGTGATCGCGCGCCGCAACGCGATCTTCTCCGGGGTGTAGCCGCCGACGACCGGATCCTCCATGTTGAAGAACGTGAAGGCGAGCGCGGGATCGACCTGTCGGTGCAGGCGCACGCCGGCCTTCGCGAGATCGGGCTTCAGGTTGGCGCCGTCGAGCACCGTCTCGGCGAGCGACGAGGGCACGTCGACGTAGTCGAGCTCGCCGCGGCGGAAGGCGAGGAGCCGTGGTTGCGCCTCCTCGATGATCGCGATCTCGATCCGCGGCGACAGCGGGAGCTTGCGGCCCGTGAGTCCCTTGGCAACCTCGGCGTCCGCCGCGTTCCCGGATGGTGGAGCCGGAAAACGCACGTCGCGGAACGCGGGGTTCGACTCGAGGACGATGCGCTGGCTGCGCCGCCACTCCGCGAGCCGATAGGGCCCGGTTCCCACGGGGTCTTCCATCACGCGACCCGTGCTGTCGCCCTTGGCCACGACGACCTCCCGGGCCACCGCCGCAAAGGCGGTGGTGGTGAGCAGGTGCTGGAACGACCAGTTGGGTTCGCGGAATTTCACCTGCAGCGTGTAGCGGTCGAGCGCCTTCAGGCCCTCGATCGGCGCGGCGTAGTCGAGGCGTCCCGTCCGTCGCGCCTCGGCGAGGATCGGGTCGAGGCCCACGAGCCGGTTCTCGAGCAGGTAGAGCGAGTACGAACGCACCTGCGGATCGAGAATGCGCTTGATGCTGTAGACGTAGTCCTCGGCGGTGAGCTCGCGCTTCGCGTTGCCGAACGAAGGATGAGGCGCGAAGTGGATGCCGCGTCGCACCTTGATCGTGTAGGTTCGGCCGCCGTCGCCGATCTGCGGCAGGCCGTCGGCGGTGTTGGGGACGAGCCTGGCGGGACGCGCGAAGTAGTCGTAGGTGTACAGCGGATCGAAGATCGCGTTGCACACCCGCGCCGAGTAGGCGTCGTAGACCGCCTGCGGGTCGAAGCCGTTCTCGGCGACGGGGAAGGCCACGCGCAGCGTGCCCGCGACCGGGCCCTGCGCGCCGGCGGCGCCGGCGAGTGCGACGGCAGTCATCAGCAACAGCGAACGCAGGTGGCGTGACGTGGACATGATGTGGCGGGCCTTCGGCAGCGCTCGGGCGACCGCGCCGTTATACTGCCCTCGGCATCCGCGAGGCAAGCCCATGAAGGTCCACGGCATCGTCCACTGCGATACGGTGAAGAAGGCGCGCGCGTGGCTCGACGCGCACGGCATGGCTTACGAGTGGGTCGACTTCAAGAAGTCGCCGCCGTCGCTCGAAGACCTGGCGGGCTGGTGCCGTGCGGTCGGCTGGGAGACGCTGCTCAACCGGCGCGGCACGACCTGGCGCGCGCTCGACGACGCGGCGAAGGCCGCGGTCGTGGACGAGCGTTCCGCGATTGCACTCATGGCGACGAACCCGACGCTGATCAAGCGACCGGTAGTCGAGGCCGGCGCGGACGTCGTCGTCGGCTTCGCCGAGGACGGCTACGCGACACGCTTCGCGGGAAAGTAGCGCGAAGAAGTAGGGTCAGACTCGACTTTTCGAAGAAAGTCGAGTCTGACCCTACTTCTTTGAAAGCAGCGTTCGACGCTGGGCTTCTGTGGACGGTATCATCGACCGCCAACGAGTTCCGCATCACGCCATGGGGTCGATTGCATTGTCGGTGCTTGCCATCCTCGCCTGCGGTGCGCTGGGCGCGCTCGCGGGGTTCGGCGTCGTCGCGGCGATCGGCGGGTCGGGGACCGGGGGTGCAATTCTCGCGGCGGTGATCGGCATGGTCGTCGCGACGCTCGCCTGGGCGGCAGGCGTGGCGATCCTGCGCAAGCTCCGATGGCTGCGCTGAGCCCGCGGCTGGTCGCCGCAGCAGACCGGCTCGACGAGGCGTTCGTCTCGGCGCGCCAGATTCCGCGTCTGACGGAAGCCGACTCCGCCTTCGACGTCGCGTGCGCCTACGACGTGCTCGCCGAGCTGCACGCGCGCCGCATCGCGCGCGGCTGGAAGCCCGTCGGACGCAAGATCGGCTTCACCAACACGACGATCTGGGAGCGCTACGGCGTCGACCGCCCGATGTGGTCGCACGTGTGGGACCGCACGGTCACGTTTGCGCAGGGCGATCGCGCGGAGCTCACCCTCGACGGGCTGATGGAGCCGCGCATCGAGCCGGAGATCGTGTTCGGCATCGCGGGTCCGCTGCCGCCCGGCGACGACCCGCTCGACATCCTCCGCGCGGTGGCGTGGATCGCACCTGGCTTCGAGATCGTGCACAGCCCGTTCCCCGCGTGGAAGTTCGGCGCCGCCGACTGCGCCGCCGCCTACGGCCTGCACGGGCGGCTTGCCGTCGGCACCCGCGTGCCCGTGACCGACGCGAACCGCGCGGCGCTTGCCGCGGCGCTGCCCGCGTTCGAGGTGACGCTGTCGCGCGGGCACGCGGTGATCGAGAAGGGCGTGGGCGCCAACGTGCTGGGGAGCCCGGCGCGCGCACTCGCGTACCTGCGCGACGTCCTCGCGACGCAACCGTGGGCCCCGCCGCTCGCGGCCGGCGAGATCGTGACCACCGGCACGATCACCGATGCGCAGCCGGTGAGCGCTGGCGAAACGTGGCACGCGACCTTCGACACGCTGCCGTTGCGCGCGCTCACCGCAACGATCCGCTGAGGCTTCCTAGGCCCTACGGCATGGCCCGCGCCACCACCGCGTAGCGCAGCGGCGTCCCGGGATCGATCGCGTCGAACGGATAGCAGGTGACGAGCGCGAGCGTCGTCGCGCGCTCATCCGCCGGCAACGCGAGTGCGGACCGGTCCGCGACGAACGTCCGCTCGACGCGGTAGCGGCGCGTCGTCCCGTCGGCGGATTCGACCAGCAGCGCGTCGCCGCGCTGCATGTCGCGCAGGAACGCGAAGTGCGTGTCGCGGTGGCCGGTGACGACGGCATTGCCGCGCGTGCCCGGCGTCGCGGTGCCCTCGACGTGTCCCGGTCCCCATGCGAGC
>CAYQAF010000299.1:0-3679 GCA_964415375.1 uncultured Alcaligenaceae bacterium | reverse complement strand
GAACGATTCGGGCGTGAACGTGAGGCCGACGAGCGTCGCGTAGCCGCCGTAGGAGCCGCCCATGATCGCCACCTTGTCCTGCTGCGCAACGCCCTCCTTCACCGCCCAGTTCACGGCGTCGATCAGGTCGTCGTGCATCTTGCCGGCGAACTCGCGATTCGCGGCGTTGAGGAACGACTTGCCGAGGCCCGTCGAGCCGCGGTAGTTGACCGACAGCACCGCGTAGCCGCGGTTGGCGAGCCACTGGTGGATGCTGTTGTAGCCGTAGTCGTCGCGCGCCCATGGCCCACCGTGGACGTACAGCACCATCGGCAGCGCCTGCTCGGGCTTGCCGTCGCCGTTGCGATCGGCACCCGGCGGCAACGACAGGTACGACGGCAGCACGAGACCGTCCCGGCTCCTGATCTCGAACGTGCCCATCGGCGCCAGCGCGCGACCTTCGAGGTCGGGGCGCGCGGTGAAGAGCCGGGTGAGCCGCTTCGCGTCGCGGTCGTAGAGGTAGAACGTGACCGGCTCGCTGACGCGGTCGACCTGCAGCGTCCACTTGCGGTTGTCGCGGGTCTGCGAGACCACGCTCCACTCGCCCTTCGCTTCGCGGTTGAGGAAGGCGATGTCGTCCTTCACCGAGGCCGTGACCGGCACCCATTCCTTCTTCAGGTAATTGACGCCGTAGGCCTCGACTTCGCCCGTCGTCGGGTGCGCGATCAGACCGGAGACGTCCGCCTTCGCGCTGCCGCCGACCGGTACCGACTTGCGCGTCGAGAGGTCGAGCGCGAACAGCCCGCTGGTGTCGCGGCCGCGGCTGTCGCGCACGTAGAGCGTCTTGCCATCGGCGGTGATGCCCAGCGGTCCCGTGGTGAACGCATCGTCGGCGCCGAACTCGTCGAACTGCTCCGCCTTGCCGTCGGCAGCGATGCGATCGATGGCCGCGCCTCCTGCCGGCGTCTGACGAAAGCCGAATCGCACGTTGAGGTCCCAATCGGCGAGGAAGCCCGCCCAGCGGTCGTTCTTCAGCACCAGTTCGCGCTTGCCGCTCGCGAGGTCGAGACGATAGACGTCGTGGAACTGCGGGACGCGATTGTTGAGGCCGATCAGGATCGAACCCGGAACCTTCGGGCTGGCGCCGATCACGCGCACCGTGACCTTCTCGGCGTCGGTGTACGTGATCTGCGTGCCAGTCGCGACGTCAACGCCGTAGAGCACCCAGTTCTCGTTGCCGCCGCGATCCTGCGTGTAGACGATGCGCGTGCCATCGGGCGACCACCAGTACTCCATGATCGGCCGCGGCTTCTCGTCGGTGACGGGCTTCGCGGACGCCAGCGCGTCGATGGGCGCTACCCAGACGTTGAGCACGCCGTCGCGCGGCGCAAGCCACGCGAGCGACTTGCCGTCGGGCGAGAGCTTTGGCGCGAGCTGGCTCGGGTTGCCGAAGATGAGCTTGCGTGGAATGAGGTCGGGCGATTGCGCGACGGCGGGCGTGGCCATCGGCGTCGCGGCCACGAGCGTCGCGGCGGCGACGGCGTACAAAGCTCTCTTCACTTCAATCTCCGGTTTGCGAATGACATGCCCCGGATCTGCTCGCGCCGTGGCGCGGCCGGTGGCTTCGTGATGGCCGGGAATCTACCCGATTGCGGCAATGCCCCGCGCCGGCTTCGCGACGGGCACCCGCGGGCGACCTGCGAAATGCCGCCCGCGGCGACGGGTTGCAGCCCCGAGCGCGTCGGCGATCAGCCGCGCCGGTCGGGTACCGGGAAGGCGAAGGCGAGGTGGCCGAACGCGCGGCCGTAGCGGTTCGCCGCTTCGGCGAGCTGCTCGGCGAAGGACTCGGCGAGACGCGCAGTGCCGAGCATGGCGTCCCGCGCAGGGCCGGGCGGGACCGCGAGCTCGCTCACGCCGGCGAGCGACCTCGACTGCGCGCGGGCAAGTCCGGCCACGGTGTGGGCCAGCTTGATTTGGCCCTGCAGCGCCCGGTTGGCGGTGAGGGCGCAGAACGCAAATCCTGCGCCGGCGGAGAGCGTGGCGAGGCGTTGCGTCAGCGCCAGCGACTGGGCGGCCTCGGGGAAATACACTGCCGGAAGGTTTCCGGCGGGGACCCCGACCACGCCCGGGCCCTGGTGGGGTGCGGGTAGCATCGGTGATTCCTTGGATCGGATTGTGCAGTGCACAATACCCGAGATCGTGCCTGCGGGCAAAGGATTCAATCACTGGACTACCGATTTCCATGTGCCACGCGTCGGAAGCAACGAGGTTTGCGATACTGCGCACCTTGCCGGGCCGGCCGGCGTTGGAGATCGCCATGACCCTGATGATCCTGGGCCTCGTGCTGTTCCTCGGCTCCCACTCGGTGCGCATCGTCGCGGAAGACTGGCGCACGAAGCGCATCGCCGCGATGGGCGAAGGCTCGTGGAAGGCGGTGTACTCGATCGTCGCGATCGCGGGCTTCGTGCTGATCGTCTGGGGCTACGGCGAGGCCCGCACCGCGGCGACCGTGCTCTATACGCCCCCAGCGTGGACGAGGCACCTCGCCGCATTGCTCACGCTGCCGGCGTTCATCCTGCTCGCGGCGTCCAAGGTCTCCGGGAGTCGCATCAAGGCGGCCGTGGGGCACCCGATGGTCGCGGGGGTGAAGATCTGGGCGTTCGCGCACCTTATCTCCAACGGCACCCTCGCCGACGTCGTGCTGTTCGGCAGCTTCGTCGTCTGGGCGGTGCTGGACTACACCGCGGCGAAGCGTCGCGACCGTGCAGGTGGCGTGACGTATGCGGTGGGACCGCTCTCGCGCGACGCGATCGCGGTGGTGATCGGCACCATTGCGTGGATCGTGTTCGCGATGTGGTTGCACGGGCCACTGATCGGCGTGCGGCCGTTCGGCTGACCGGTGCGCGCGATGGGTGCTCGATGAACTCGCCGACTGCCGCGAACGCTGCCGAGTTCGGCGATGCCGACGGCAAGCGGCTCGAGGCGCTCCTTGCCGCGCCGCCGCTCGGTGCGAAGTCGATGGCGATGGACGAGCTACAGGGCTTTTGCGTCGCGCTGGCGACCGGGCCCGACGGCGCGCCGCCGCCCGACTGGATGTCGATCGTGCTGGGCGAGCCCGAGGAGACGCTCGGGCACGTTGCATCGCCCGAGCTCGTCGACCTGCTCGATCGCTACCGCCTCGCCACGGCGCGTGCGCTCGACGCGGGCACGCTGGCAATCGTTCCCCGGCAGCTTCGCACCGGCCGCGTCGACCACGGCGACTTCTGCCGAGGCTTCCTCGACGGGGTCGAAAGCGCGCCGTCGGACTGGTTCGAGGCCGCCGATCCCGACGAGGTGGCTGAGCTCCTGTTCCCGATCGAGGTCGTGGGCGACGCGCTCGACCCCTCCGAGCGCGCCGCGTACCGCCCCGCCGACTGGCGCCGGCTGGTGCGCGACTCCGCGGATGCGCTGCCGGCCGCGATCGCGCGCATCGCGGACTACTGGCGCATCGTGCGCACGCCGACGCAGACGATGCGGCGCGAGGGACCGAAGGTGGGCCGCAACGACCCGTGCCCCTGCGGCAGTGGGCGCAAGTTCAAGCAGTGCCACGGGCGCGCGTGACGCGCGCGAGATCGGCCGGCGTTCCCATGGCGGCTTAAGCGGCGGAGCCGTGCATCAGGGCGGTGCGGACCAGTAGCCGAAGGTGCGGTGCGATTCGGAC
>CAYQAF010000298.1:0-3690 GCA_964415375.1 uncultured Alcaligenaceae bacterium | reverse complement strand
GGCACATCTACGAGACGGGGACGCGGCACGGCAAGCGCGTGCAGGCGCTCGGCGGCGCCAAGAACCACGCGATCGTGATGCCCGACGCCGACCTGTCGTTCACGATCGAGTCGATCATCGGTGCCGGCTACGGCTCTGCCGGCGAGCGTTGCATGGCGATCTCGGTCGCCGTGGCCGTCGGCGACGTCGCCGACAAGCTCGTCGACGGCCTGGCTGCGCGCGCGCGCAAGGTGACGACCGGTCCGGGCGACGGCGCCGACGTCGAGATGGGCCCGGTGATTACCGCGGCCGCGCGCGACCGCATCAAGGGCCTGATCGACAAGGGCGCGGCCGAGGGCGCGAAGCTCGTCGTCGACGGGCGCGGCCTGCGCGTGCCGGGCCACGACAAGGGCTGGTTCGTCGGCCCGACGCTCTTCGACCAGGTGCTGCCCGCGATGACGATCTACCAGGAGGAGATCTTCGGACCGGTGCTGTGCGTGGTGCGCGTCGAGTCGCTCGAGGCCGCGCTCGACCTCGTCAACCGCAACCCCTACGCGAACGGCGTGGCGCTGTTCACGCGCTCGGGCTACGCGGCGCGGCGCTTCCAGGAGGAGGTCGAGGTGGGCATGGTCGGCATCAACGTGCCGATTCCGGTGCCGATGGCGTTCTATTCGTTCGGCGGCTGGCGCAACTCGCTCTTCGGCGACCTGCACGTGCACGGCATGGACGGCGTGCGCTTCTACACGCGCGGCAAGGCGGTGACGGCGCGCTGGACGGACGACGGCAGTACCGCGCCGGGGTTCCACATGCCGTTGCTCGGCTGAGCGAGGCGGCTGGACTGTGCGAGGCGTCAGCGGGTGGGCGCGGGTGCGGCACCGGCCGCGTCCGAGCCCACGAACTCGAAGTAGAAGCGCAGCAACGTCCAACCCGTGACGACCTTGCCGTCGACCTCCGGCGGGCGCGCCTTCGCCGAGTCGACCGCCGCGCGAACCGAATCCCTGAAGATCGGATCCTCGAACGTGCCCTGCACGACCTCGAGACGGCCGTCCTCGTGCACGACCGTGAGTATCTCCGCGCTGAATTGTCTCCGCTCGGCGAGCGCCGCCTCCGGATAGGCGCCGGCCGGCTCGACCTCGAACTCGGGCACGATGCGCACGGCGCCCGGATGGAGGGCTTGCAACGAGGCGAGCAACTCCGGAGCAGGCGCGACATCGGACTCGGCGACTTGCACGAGCACGCGGCCCTCGCCCGATTCCTTGACCGGGGGTGGTTTCGGGGCCGGGATCGGCGCGGCTACGAGGGCCTTCGGCAGTGCTGCAACGGCTGCGGCGGGCGCCGGGAGCGTCGGCGGGGGCAGTGCGGCCGGCTCCGGTGCAACGAACTTCTGGGCCGGGGTGGCGAGCGTCGCGCGCAGCGTCGCTTCGGGTGGCGCCGGCCGGCCGACGCCGCTGCCGCCGATGACCAGGGCCACCATCGCGGCCAGCGCCGCATGCACGGCCACCGATGCGCCGAAGGCCATGGCGACCGGGCGCTCGCTGTGCGTGGCGTCCGCAAGGGGCGCGCGGCGATCGGCGTCAGCGGCCAGGGCGAGCTCGTCGGGGCGGAACCATAGCGGCCCGACGTTCGCATGCCAGCGCGGCAGCCGCAACATGGTGATCGACAGGAACGGCCCCCCGCCGCGGCGAGGGGCCGTGCATGACCCGGCGAGGGCCACCTACTGCCCGAGCTGGCGCCAGGAGATCCGGTGCTGCCCGAGGATCGCCGGCAGCTTCGCCTTGAAGGTCAGCAGCTGGCTGTTCACCGAGCTCACCACCGCGAGCCGGATGTCCGGGATGCAGTTCGCCGAGCAGCTCGGGTCGTGCATCGCGATGACGTCGAGGCCGGCGGCCCCGTCGGGCACGTAGATCGACTCGATGAAGTTGCCGCCGCCGTCCTGCAGGCGCGACTCTCCGTTGCCGATCTGGCGCACGTAGATGGTCGCCGGTTGGCCGACCTCGCAGGGGTCGGTCGGAAGTCCGGTGGCGATGTAGGCGACGAGGCCCACCGCCGCCACCGGCGCCTTCACGATGCGCTGCCCGGCCGGCAGGTCGTCGTACCAGCCCTTGGTGGCAATGACGCCGGCGCCGAGGCCCGCGACGCCCGCGACGGCATCGAGGTCACTCCAGGTGAGCGGCGTAGCGATCACGGACGGCGTCTTGTACGTGCCGTCGCGCATCGCGTACATGCGCTGCATCTGCGTGTCGGCGAGGTCGTCCTCGTGCAGCAGGCGGCCGGTGCCGACGAACACCCAGCGGTCGATGCCGTTCGCGATGTCGACGTCGACGCGCGGCGGCGTGGTGATCGGCTGCGGTACGCCACCGGAATCGGTCAGCACCGCGAACTTCTCGACTACCCAGTTGGCGTCGTTGGCGTCGGACACGTCGAAGCGCCAGACGTTGCCGAACAGGTCGCCGGCGTAGATCTGCTCCAGCATCTGGTTGCGGTAGTCCTGCGTGTAGCCCGAGAAGTGCACGAGCCCACTGGGGTTCGCCGGCGAACCGGCCCCGGTCGACATCGTCTTCAGGAGCGCGCCGTCGCTCGCGCGCAGCACGAACAGCTTGCCCAGGCCGCTCGTGTTGTTGTAGCCCGCGCTCACCACGACCACCCAGCCGTGCGCGCGTGTCTTGGCGACGGTGGGCCGGCCGAAGGTGTAGCCCATGTCGGGATCGGTGAAGCGCCACAGCACCTTGCTGGCAGCCGAGGCCTCGTCGGTGATCGACGCCGGGTCGGTGACGTCGAGCGCGTAGTAGCTCTTGCCGCCCTTGCCGAGTCCGGTCACGAGCAGCGTGCGCCAGTTGCTGCCGCCGAAGTCGACGTCGACCACGCGAGGCGTTGCATCGACGTAGTAGCGGTGCGAGTACAAGGGCAGCCCGCCCGGCTGGTAGGTGAGTCCGAGCAGGCCGTTCTTGTCGTTGCCCGCGGGGGGCGCCTTGCGGTAGAGGTCCGGCGGCACGAACGCCCAGGCCTCGTTGCCGGTGGCGTCGTCGAAGGCGTGCAGCATGCCGTCGTTGGCGCCGACGTAGAGCCGCGTGGGCCTTCCTGACCTGGCGAGCTTGAACGCCGAGTAACCCGGATCGGTGGCGTCGACGAAATCCCAGTCGGGCGGACCGACCAGCACCGGCTGCGAGTTGACGATGTCGCCAAGCGGGCTCGGGCGCACGCGGAACTGGCCGTCGTCGTCACCCTCGTTGTCGCGCCGGCCGCGCAGGAACTCCACCACTCGATCCTGCGAGGCGACGTCGGCGCCGAGCGTGGACGCCTGCGTGGCGCCGAGGCTCGTGCGGACGAACGGCACGGCAGCGCCGCCCTCGTTCATCGTGACGATGCGGCGCTCGGTGTACCAGGGCGTCGGGACCGGGACGCTCGGCGTGGTCTGCGCGGTGAGCTGCGCTTCCACGTCCCAGATGACCGCGAGCGGGGCGCCCGACGTCGGGTCGATGCGGATCTTCTGGATGTTGCCGCCCCAGCCCTGCACGAACTTGGTGATGTACGTGTAGTCGTTGCTGGGCGAGAGGTTGGGGTTGGCGAACGTCGCGCCGACGTTCGAGCCCGCGGGGCTCGTGATGTCGGAGAGGATCGCCGCGATGCCGCGGCCGAGCTGCTGCGACGTCTTGGCGTTGACGAACCGGCCACGCGCGTTGAAGGCGGCATGCCACAGGACGTCGACGCCGC
>CAYQAF010000297.1:0-3699 GCA_964415375.1 uncultured Alcaligenaceae bacterium | reverse complement strand
GGTCGTTGTTGACCCGGCAGTTGAGCTCGTGCACGCCCAGCGCGGACGGCACGGCGTTCGGGTGCTCGGCGCGCTCAGCGTCGCTGCGCAGGTCGCAGACGGTCGCGAGCCCGGTCCGGGCCAGCGTTTGCCAGTCACGCTCGTCGAGCCCGATCAGCCGGTCCGCGCGCATCAGCGCGTGCGATCGCAGGCGCCGGCCGTCAGCGGCGGGAAGCCCACCGAGGCTGCGGAAATTCGTGACGCCGGCAAACTGCAACGTGTTCTCGGGGTCCATTGGCATGCTTACCTCAGCGCACATTGTCACCGTTTTGTTACCGCGCGGCGACTGACCGCATCACCGCCAAACTCTACGATTGGAGTCCCGCCCACCGATGCGACTCGGCTAATGTCGATCGAACTCGATCAGGTCACGAAGAGGTACCAGTCGGTCCCGGTCGTCAATGACGTCTCGTTGAAGGTCGAACAGGGCGAATTCCTCGTGCTGCTGGGCCCAAGCGGCAGCGGCAAGAGCACGTTGCTGCGAGCGATCGCCGGGCTCACCGAGATCGACCACGGACGCGTGTCGCTGCACGGGCGCGACGTCACCGGCGTCTCTGCGCGCGAACGCGAGGTCGGGTTCGTCTTCCAGCATTACGCGCTGTTTCGTCACATGACGGTGGCGAACAACATCGAGTTCGCGCTTCGCGTGCGAGGGGTGCGCGCTGCCGAGCGGCGCGCGAGGCGGACGGAACTCCTGCGTCTCGTGGCGCTCGATGGCATGGACGACCGCTTGCCAACCGAACTCTCCGGCGGCCAGCAGCAGCGGGTGGCCGTGGCACGCGCCTTGGCACATCGGCCGCAGGTGCTGCTGATGGACGAACCGTTCGGCGCACTCGATGCGAAGATCCGCGAGGAACTGCGCCGGACCATTCGCCAGATCCAGCGCGAGCTCGGCATCGCTACGATCCTCGTTACGCACGACCAGGAGGAGGCGTTCGCGCTCGCGGACCGGATCGGCGTGATGCACCAGGGACGCCTGCTCGAGTGCGGCCCGCCGGACGACCTCTACACACGGCCAGCCACCCGTTTCGTCGCGACGTTCCTGGGCGCAGCCAACCTGATGCTGGGCTACCGGACGCCCGGCGGCATCCGCTTTACGGCCTCCGGCTCGCCGAGGACTCCGCCGCGTGAAGTCGTCGCGGTGCTGCGACCGGAGGAAGTCGAACTGGCTGCCGATGCGGACAACGTCAAGTCCACGCTCGTCGGCTACGGCGAAGTACAGGAGATCCTGTTCGCCGGATCAGTCGAGCGACTGCGCGTGCGCATGCCTGAGGACGGACCCGTCCCAGTGGCACCGGGCCGGGATGACGCGCTGGGCGCGGTCCTCGAGGTTTCCCGCACCCTTCCGGAGCAGCGCGAATTCCCGGTCGGTGTCGGTCGCCGCGTGGCCGTCGGTGCCCGGCGCACACACGTGTTGCCGACGCCGATCTCGAGCTTCACGGTGGTGGCGGATGATCCCGCGCGCGCCAAGGCCCTTCACGAGTCGTCCTTGCTCGGCACCCTGGCCGCGCGCATGCAGACGCGGCTCAACGTCCGCCTCGAGCGGGGTTCCGCGGCGCCACCCGGGATGCCGGTGCTGGAGACCGGTCCGGGCAGCGCGCAAGCGGTGCAATGGCATCTCGAGCACGGTGCGGAGCACCTGTTGTGTCTGCCCGCCGCCGCAGAGGTGCCGGACCACGTCGTGATCTTCGCGTCCGATCCCGAGGCCCGGCGCAGCACATTCGCTGTGGCTGCGAGCTTGCTGCGGCACATTCCCGCCGAGGCGATCTACCTGTCGATTCGTCCGTCGAATACCCCCGAGGCGGGCCGCGCAGACTCGATGCGACAGCTGCTGGACGCGCGCTCCGGTGCGCTTGCCGAGCACGGGCTCGACATGCGTACCGAAGTCCGCTTCGGCGACGAAAGCACGGAGCTGCTGCGCGAACTGCTGGCTCACGAGCCCAGCATGCTCGTGATCGGGGTCGGCGACATCGCCTCCGCCGTGCCTGCGTGGCTCGCGCAATTGCTGGAAGGACCAATGCAGCGACCGATCCTGATCGTGCGTGCTCCCGGCGCCGGGCCGTCCGTGGAGTCCTGACCATGGCCGGCGGCTTCCGCAAGCCGAGCGTGCTGCCAGGCTTCGGCCTGACCCTCGGCTTCACCACGTTCTTCCTCAGTGCGCTCGTCCTGCTGCCGCTCGGTGCACTGGTGCTCAAGACCACGGCGCTCACCTGGTCCGAGTTCGTCGCAATCCTGGTCGACGAGCGCGCCGTGGCGTCTTATCGGCTCACGTTCGGCGCGGCGTTCCTCGCGGCAATCGTCAACGCGGTGTTCGGTTTCATCGTCGCCTGGTCGCTGGTGCGCTACGATTTCCCGGGCCGGCGGATCGTGGATGCATTCATCGACCTGCCGTTCGCGTTGCCTACGGCGGTCTCGGGCATTGCGCTCGCCACGGTGTTTTCGCCAAGCGGCTGGCTCGGGCAAAAGCTCGCGCTCGCCGGCGTCCAGGTGGCCTACACGTGGGTCGGCGTGGTCGTCGCGCTGATTCTGATCGGCCTGCCGTTCGTCGTTCGGTCCGTGCAGCCGGCGCTGGTGGAAGTGCAGCGCGATCTCGAGGATGCCGCCGAGACGCTCGGCGCCCGGCCGTGGCAGGTGTTCCAGAGGATCATCCTGCCCGCGGTCCTGCCCGCGCTGCTGACGGGTTTCACGCTGGCCTTCGCGCGCGGCATCGGCGAGTACGGCTCGGTCGTGTTCATCTCCGGCAACCTGCCGATGAAGACCGAGATCACGCCGCTGCTGATCGTGATCAAGCTCGAGCAGTACGACTACAACGGTGCCGCAGCGCTGGGCTTCATCATGCTGGTGATGTCGTTCGTAATGCTGTTTGCGATCAACCTCGTGCAGACCTGGGGCCGGCGGCGCCAGGTCGCGTCGGGTCGCTGATGGCTGGCGCGGCGCCACGCACCGAGGTGCGGCGGCTTGCGCGCGGTGCGCGCATCGCGCGCGTCGTGTTGATCGGCGTGTCGATCGCGTTCCTTGGCCTGCTGCTCGCAGCCCCGCTCGGCGCGGTGCTCGCCCAGGCCCTCGCGAAGGGCTGGGAGGTCTACCTCGAGAGTTTTGCCGACCCGGACACGCGCGCGGCCATCCGCCTGACGCTGCTCACGGCCGCCATCGTCGTGCCCATCAATACGGTGTTCGGCATCTGCGCGTCCTGGGCGATCGCGAAGTTCGAGTTCAAGGGCAAGAGCCTGCTGATCACGCTGATCGACCTGCCGTTCGCCGTCTCGCCGGTGATCGCGGGCCTGGTCTTCGTGCTGCTGTTCGGGGCGCAGGGCTGGTTCGGACCCTGGCTGCAGGAGCGGGACGTCCAGATCATCTTCGCAGTGCCGGGTATCGTGCTCGCGACGCTGTTCATCACGTTCCCTTACGTCGCCCGCGAACTGATCCCGCTGATGCAGCAGCAGGGCAGCGACGAAGAGGAGGCGGCGATCACGCTCGGTGCCAGCGCATGGGTTACCTTCCTGCGGGTGACCCTGCCCAAGATCCGCTGGGGCCTGCTGTACGGCATCATCCTCTGCAATGCGCGGGCGATGGGCGAGTTCGGCGCCGTCTCGGTCGTCTCCGGGCACATCCGCGGCCTGACCAACACGATGCCGCTGCACGTCGAGATCCTCTACAACG
>CAYQAF010000296.1:0-3724 GCA_964415375.1 uncultured Alcaligenaceae bacterium | reverse complement strand
CCGCGCGATTGCGCCGCGCCGACGCGTTACGGCTGATTGGCGGGACGGTCCAGGGGGGCGCGCATGAGCGCGGCGGGTGCAGCCCAGGCCCGAAGGGCGCGTCGCCGCGCGATTGCGCCGCGCCGACGCGTTACGGCTGATTGGCGGGACGGTCCAGGGAGGCGCGCATGAGCGCGGTACACGGCACGCTCGAGCGTGCCGTGTTCGTGCCGGCGCACCGCGACCGCCTGACCGCAGTGGTCGCGGCGATCGCCTTGGTCGCACTGGCAGTGCTGCCTTGGGCGCTCGGCGGCGGCGCGTCGGCGCTCGCGCGGGCGCACGGCGGTGCGGCGGCGTTCTGGCCGCTCGTCGCCGCCGCCGCGGGTGCGGCGCTGTTCGCGTGGCGAGGCCTGGACCGCGCCACCGCCGGCATTGCGGCCTTTGCCGTGCTGTGGGCGTTCGCGGCCGGCTTCGCGGCCGGCCCGCGCGGGCTGTCGTTCGGCATCGGCGCGGGGGTCGCGCTCCTCGCGCTCACCGTCGTGTTCGCGCGGGCGATCGCGCGGCGCGGACGCTTCGCGGGCGACACCGTGGTCGCGACCGTTGTCGTGGTCATCGCCGGCCTGCTGCTGCTCTTCGTGTTCTTCCCCGTGGGCAAGGCGCTCGTCGCCGCGCTGTTCGACGCGGACGGACGGTTCGCGCCCGGCCTCGCGGCGCAGCGCCTGCTCACCCCCGACATATGGAGCCTGGGCTGCTTCGCCGGCGGCACACGCTGCGGCGTCGCCATCAATTCCGCGGTGCTGGCGACGATCGTGGGCGTCGGCTCGACGCTGATCGGTCTCGTGCTTGCGCTCGTCGTGCAGCGCGGCGGGCAGCGCTACGCCGCGATCACGCGGCTCCTGTCGGTGCTGCCGATCATCACCCCGCCGTTCGTGCTCGCGCTCGCCCTGGTCGTGCTGTTCGGCCGCACGGGGGTCGTGACGGGTTGGCTGTCGGAGTGGTTCGGCATTCCGCGCTCGCGCTGGCTCTACGGGCTGCCGGGCGTCTCGATCGCCCAGCTCCTCACGTTCTCGCCGATCGCCTTCATGATCCTGCACGGCGCACTGCAGGCGATCAGCCCGGCGCTCGAGGAGGCGGCGCAGACGCTGCGCGCCTCGCGCTGGCGCGTGTTCCGCACCATCACGCTGCCGCTGCTCAAGCCCGCGCTCGCCAATGCGTTCCTGCTGGGTTTCGTCGAGAGCCTCGCCGACTTCGGCAACCCGATCGTGCTCGCCGGCAACTACGAGGTGCTGTCGACCAAGATCTTCTTCGCGGTCGCCGGCGCGCAGCACGATCCCGGACAGGCGGCGGCGCTCGCGATGGTACTGCTTGCGCTCACGCTCGTCGCCTTCTGGATGCAGCAGCGCTGGCTCGGCAAGCTCTCGTACGTGACGGTGAGCGGCAAGGGCGACGGTGGCGTGCACGCGAGCCTGCCGCGGCCGCTGTGGACAGGCTCCTTCACGTTCGCCGCGCTCTGGATCGTGTTCACGCTCGCCTGCTACGCGGTCATCCTGACCGGCGGTTTCGTCAAGGACATCGGCCGCGGCGACCTTACGCCACACCTCGGCCACTTCGCGTCGGGGTTCGGCGTCGAGTGGCGCAATGGCGGGCCGGCGTTCACCGGCTCGGCCTGGGACAGCCTGTTCACGACGATGCTCGTCGCGGCGGTGGCCGCGCCGCTGACCGCGATCGTCGGGCTGCTGTCCGCATACGTGATCACCCGCCACCGTTTCGTCGGACGCCGCGCCTTCGAGTTCCTGACGATGGTGAGCTTCGCGATCCCCGGCACCGTGATCGGGGTCTCCTACATCGTCGCCTTCAACGTGGCGCCGCTCGAGCTGACCGGCGGCATGGCGATCCTGGTGATCTGCTTCGTGTTCCGCAACATGCCGGTGGGCGTGCGTGCCGGCGTCGCCGCGCTGGCGCAGATCGACAAGACGCTCGACGAGGCCTCGTCCACGCTGCGCGCCTCGACGGTAAGGACGCTGACCGCGGTGATCCTGCCGCTCCTGCGCCCCGCGATCGTCGCGACGCTGGTGTTCAGCTTCACGCACGCGATGACCGCGGTCTCGGCGGTGATTTTCCTCGCGACGGCGAAGTACAACCTCGCCACCGTCTACATCATCGGGCGCGTCGAGGCGGGCGAGTACCCGCTCGCGATCGCCTATTCCTCGGTGCTGATCTTCATCATGCTCGCGGTGCTGCTCGCGGTGCAGGCGATGGTCGGCGAATCGCGACTCGGACGCCGCGCTGCCGCGACGATCGCCACCGGAAACTAGGATGAAGACCGAACAGAAGAGCCCCACGTCCGGAGAGGTCGTCTTCGAGCGGGTGACCAAGCGCTACGGCGACGTGACGGCCGTCGACGAGGTGAGCTTCCGGGTCTCCGCCGGCGAGCTCGTCACGCTGCTCGGGCCCTCGGGCTGCGGCAAGACCACGACGCTGCGCATGGTCGCCGGCCTCGAGCCCGTGACCTCGGGCCGCGTGACGATTGGCGGCGAGGACGTGACGCTCCGTGCGGCCAACGAGCGCAACGTCAGCATGGTGTTCCAGTCGTACGCGTTGTTCCCGCACATGACGGTGCTGGAGAACGTCTGCTACGGACCGATCTCGATGGGCGCCGACAAGGCGAAGGCCCGTCAGCTCGCGCAGCAGAAGCTCGGCATGTTGGGGCTCACCGGCCTCGAGAAGCGGCTTCCCTCGGAGCTCTCCGGCGGCCAGCAGCAGCGCGTCGCCGTCGCACGCTCGCTGGTGCTCGAGCCGGCGGTGCTGCTCTTCGACGAGCCGCTGTCGAACCTGGACGCCAAGCTGCGCCGCCACGTTCGCGACGAGATCCGCGAGCTGCAGCAGGCGCTGGCGCTGACCGTGCTCTACGTGACGCACGACCAGGAGGAGGCGCTCGCGGTCTCAGATCGGGTGATCGTGATGGAGTGCGGGCGCATCGCGCAGGAGGGGACACCGGAGGAGCTTTACGAGGCGCCGCGAAGCCGCTTCCTCGCCGACTTCATCGGTGACGCGAACCTGGTCGACGGCGAGCTGCGCGTCGACGCGGGTGGCGCGACGTTCGAGGCGGGCGGCGTGCGCCTGCCGGTGCGCGCCGACGGCGTGCCGGCCGGCCCGGCGGTGCTCGCCGTGCGGCCGCACCGCCTGCGCGTCGTGCCGAGCGGGCAGGGACTGATCGAGGGCGTGTGCCGCCGCGTGGCCTACCTGGGCAGCCGTGCGGAGTACATCGTAGCCACCCCGTGGGGCGATCTGTTGGCGTTCGACGGCAACGCGCGGACCCGTGTCGCGCGCGAAGCGCCCGTCGGCATCCGTTTCGAGCCCGACGCGGTGATCGTGCTGCCGCGATGAACTTGCCGGGAGCGACGGATATCCCCAACTCATGACGATCGACGACCGCTACCGCTTTCTGCAGTCGCTCTCGCCACGCGCGGGCGCGTATGCGCTCGACTTCTGGCGGCGCCGCGCCGAGCTCGTCGTCGAGCTCAAGGGCCCGCAGGATTTCGTGAGCCACGCCGACCGGGCGGTGGAGGCAATGATCCGCGACGAGATCGCGCGCGCCTTCCCGGGCGACGCGTTCCTCGGCGAGGAAACCGCGAACGCGATCGAGGGCACGCCCGAGCGCGTGTGGATCGTCGACCCGATCGACGGCACCCATAACTTCCTGCGCGGCATTCCCTACTGGAACGTGTCGATCGCCTACGTCGAG
>CAYQAF010000295.1:0-3726 GCA_964415375.1 uncultured Alcaligenaceae bacterium | reverse complement strand
CACCGCGTCTCGCGGCGCTAGCGCCGCGGCAAGACCGCGGCGTTCCTTCCGGCCAGCGGCCACCCCTGACCCCGAAGTGTTGATCGCGGGGCTTGACAAGCGCCGATTTCATTGGTCAATCCGGCAGTTATGCACACTTTGGAACGCTAACAGGGGCATTCCGGCGTGTTTCCGGAAGCGTCGGGCATGCGATTTTCAACTCATTGATTATAAATGGTAAAAAAGTTGCCTGCGACGGGACTCCGGAACGTGTTGGCGCACGGGCGATACGACGGCACCCGGTGTCAAGCGGTTTACGCACAAAGTTATCCACAGCTGGTGTGGGTCGTTTGGCGATGGCTTTCAAATGAACGACTTGCGCCTCTTTGTTGCGACTCATGGTGAGCTTCGTTCGAATCCGATTCGGTGACCGTGCATCTGCCGCAGGCGCAGGACGACCGTGACGATCGCCCGCGTCGCGCTGCCGGTCGCGACGGCGCATCTCTTCGACTACTGGGTGCCGTCGGGCTTCGAGCTCCACGTCGGCGCGATCGTGCGCGTGCCGCTCGCCAGGCGCCGTGTCATCGGCGTGGTGGTGGAGCTCCTCGAGGCGACGCCGGTGGCGCCGGAGAAGCTCGTGCCGATCGAGGAGCTGCTCGCGCTGCCGCCGCTGCCCGACGACGTGCGCGAGCTCGCACAGTTCGTTGCGTCCTACTACCAGGCGCCTCCCGGCCTGGCCCTCGCGCTGGCGACGCCTCCGGCGGGCACGTCGTCGACGCGCGCACGCGGCGCCGCGCGTGCGCTCGCATTGACGGACGAGGGTCGCGCGGCGCTGCCAACTGCGCTCGCCAGGGCGCCCGCGGCGCGTGCGCTCTTCGAGCGCTTGCTTCCCGAAGGCGCCGCGCTCGAGCCGGAGGCGATCGCTGCGCTCGCCCCGCATCTGCGTCGCGTGCTCGCGCGCTGGCGCCGCGACGGCCTGGTGTCCGCGCGTGCACCGCGGCCTGAGACCGAGGGCGAGTTGCGGCTCAACGAGGCCCAGACGCAGGCGGTGGCGTCGATCGACGCCGCGCGCGGGCGCTTCGCGCCGTTCCTGCTGCACGGCGTGACGGGCAGCGGCAAGACCGAGGTCTATCTGGCCGCGGCGGCGTCGGCGGTGGCCGCCGGCGGACAGGCGTTGCTGCTCGTGCCCGAGATCAACCTCACGCCGCAGCTCGTCGCGCGTGTCGCGGCCGCGCTTCCACGCGCGCGCACGGCGACACTGCACAGCGCGCTGCCCGATGGCGAACGGCGCGCGAACTGGGAGCAGGCCGCGCGCGGCGAGGCCGACCTCGTCCTCGGCACCCGGCTCGCCGTGTTCGCAGCGCTGCCGCGCCTCTCGCTCATCGTCGTCGACGAGGAGCACGACGGCTCGTACAAGCAGCACGACGGTGTCCGCTATCACGCGCGCGACGCCGCCGTGTGGCGCGCGCACCGGCTCGGCATTCCGGTCGTGCTCGGCAGCGCCACGCCGTCGCTCGAGAGCTACGCGCACGCGCGCGCCGGGCGCTATGCGCGTCTCGTCCTCGAGCGCCGTGCCGATCCGCGCGCCGCGCCGCCGGCGATCCGCTTCGTCCCGGCGCGCGACGCGGGACGCGACGACGGTCTCGCGCCGGCCCTCGTCACGGCGATCGCCGCCCGCCTCGAGCGTGGCGAGCAGTCGCTCGTGTTCGTGAACCGGCGCGGCTTCGCGCCGTCGCTCAAGTGCTCGGCCTGTGGCTGGGAGGCAGGATGCCCGCGCTGCAGCGCGCGGCTCACGAGCCATCGCGCCCCCGTCGCGCTCGTCTGCCACCACTGCGGGCATCGCGAGCGCGTGCCTCGCGCGTGCCCCTCGTGCGGCAACGTCGACCTGCTGCCGCTGGGCCACGGCACGCAGCGGCTCGAGCAGGGCCTCGCGGCCGCGTTCCCCGGCGCGAGGATCGCGCGCGTGGACCGCGACACCACGCGGCGGCGGCACGCGTTCGCGGACATGCGGGCGCGCATGGCGGGCAACGAGCTCGACGTCCTGGTCGGCACGCAGATGCTTGCCAAGGGACACGACTTCCCGCGTCTCACGCTGGTCGGGGTGCTTGGCGCGGACAATGCCCTCTACAGCGCCGATTTCCGCGCCACCGAACGTTTGGCCGCGCTGCTCATGCAGGTGGCGGGTCGCGCGGGTCGCGCGGAGCTGCCCGGCGAGGTGATCGTGCAGACGGACTTTCCCGACCACCCGCTCTACCGGGCGCTCGTCCGGCACGACTACGACGCGTTCGCGCTCGACCTGCTCGGCGAGCGCGAGGCCTGCGGACTGCCGCCGTTCTCGCATCTCGCGCTGGTGAGCGCGGAGGCGCATCGACGCGAGGAGGTCGATCGCGCGCTGGACGAGCTGCACGCACAGGCCGTGGCGGAATGCCGCGAGGCGGGTCTCGCGGTCGACGTGTTCGCGCCGGTGGTCGCGCCGCTCGCGCGGCGGGCCGGCTACGAGCGCAGCCAGATGCTGCTGCGCAGCGCCCAGCGCGCCGAGCTGCAACGGCTGCTCGCCGCGCTCGCGCACCGCATCGCGGCTTCGCCCCAGCGCCGCGTGCGCCTCGCGATCGACGTCGACCCGGCCGCGCTCGCCTGACGGGTGGCCCGGGGTGCGACCGCTATAATCCAACGTTTTGCCGCCCTCGACCGTCCCGCGCATGAACGACCTTCGCACCGAACTCGCCGCCTGGCTCGCGCGCGGCGTCGACGCGGTGCTGCCTGCGGCGCCTGGCGAGCGGCCCGTCCCCCTCGTCGAGCGGCCGAAGCAGGTCACGCACGGCGACTACGCGACCAACGTCGCGCTCGTGCTCGCGAAGCAGGCGAAGCGCAATCCGCGCGAGCTTGCGCAGGCGATCGTCGCGGGTTTGCCGGCGTCGCCGCTGGTCCAGCGCGTCGAGATCGCCGGCGCGGGCTTCGTCAACCTGTTCCTCGTTCCGGCGGCGCGCCAGTCCGTGGTGCAACGCGTGATCACGGCCGGCGACGGGTTCGGCCGCAACGACTCGCGCCGCGGCGAGCGCGTCATGGTCGAGTTCGTCTCGGCCAACCCGACCGGGCCGCTGCACGTGGGCCACGGGCGCCAGGCGGCGCTCGGCGACGCGATCGCGAACCTGCTCGAGGCGCAGGGTGCTGCGGTCACCCGCGAGTTCTACTACAACGACGCCGGCCAGCAGATCCAGAACCTGGCGATCTCGGTGCGGGCGCGGGCGCGCGAGCTCCTCGGCGAGACGACCACGTTCCCCGAGGACGGCTACCGCGGCGAGTACATACGCGAGATCGCCCGCGACTACCTCGGCCGCGTCGGCCACGATCTGTCCGACATCGAGTCGATCCGCCATTTCGCCGTCGCCGCGTTGCGCGCCGAGCAGGACCGCGACCTCGAGGCCTTCGGCGTGCGCTTCGACCACTTCTACCTCGAGAGCTCGCTCTACACCGACGGGCGGGTGGAGCGCACGGTGGCGGCGCTGCTCGCCTCCGGCCGCACCTACGAGCACGAGGGTGCGCTGTGGCTGCGCACGACGGACTTCGGCGACGACAAGGACCGCGTGATGCGCAAGTCCGACGGCGGCTACACGTACTTCGTGCCCGACGTCGCCTACCACGTCACCAAGTGGGAGCGGGGTTTCGCGCAAGTCATCAACGTGCAGGGGTCCGACCACCACAGCACGGTGCTCCGCGTGCGCGCCGGCCTGCAGGCGCTCGGGTTGG
>CAYQAF010000294.1:0-3755 GCA_964415375.1 uncultured Alcaligenaceae bacterium | reverse complement strand
CGGCGTGGAAGTCACGCCACGTGCCGGACTTGCGGTAGATCGTCGCGCCCGGCCGGCCGTCCAGCCCCTTGACGAACTTGTGGCGGATGCCGGGATTCGACAGCGTCCACTTCATGAGCTCGTTGAGCCGTGGCGTGAGCAGCACGTTGTTGGCGAGCAGGTAGTAGAGGCGAGCGACCTGGTAGGCGGTCGCGCCGTGCGAGAGGTTGCGCACCGGGTCGCGCTGGTACGCCTCGTCCTTGCCGTAGGCCTTGCCCACCCACAACCCACCGCTGCCGGCCGCGTCGTAGAGGCGGAACCGCTCCGACTGCAGGATGTCGATCAGCCGCCCTTCGCCGACCCACTTCAGCACCCGGGTCGCGTCCTCGTTGCTCGAGAAGCGGATCATGTTGGTCATCGCGGCGAGGCGCTCGGTGTCGAGCGCGAATCGCCCGCGTTCGGCCTCGACGAACGCGCCGAGCAGGATCGCGATCTTCGGCAGGCTCGCGGCGTAGACCATGTCGTGACCGTTGAGCATCGCGAGGCGCGGTGGCTTGCCAGGGGTCACGTCCACCAGCGCAAGCGCGAGCCGGCCGTCCTTCGCCGCGGGCTCGTAGCCGAGGTCGCGGACGACGCGTTCGAGCCGGCCCTGCAGCTCGGGATCCTGCGCCGCGCGCAGGTCCGGCACCGTCGCCGATTCAGCGCGGCCAGCGAGCGGCAGCGCGATCGCGAGGGCAAGAACCAGCAGTTGGCGGAAGATGCGCGGCGACGTCATCGGTGGGTTTCCGCTCGCCGTGCTACGGACGGGCGATCTCGCGTGCAAACTTGCAAGGCTATCCGCGGCAATCTAGAGTCGTCAACCCAATCGTCGGCGCGGTGGCCGCGCGATTTTCCGCCATGTCACGCACACCTCTGGGAGATTCCGCATGCATTCGCTGCGCTTCGCGACGACCGTTGCTCTGGCATGTCTGGCCCCGGGGCTGGCTGGCGGGACCGCCGATGCACGCGCGCTGTCGCTCGCCCAGGTACCGGTGGCCGGCGCGGTCACCGTGGCACGTGCGGAGTATGGCGAAGCATCGGCCGTGGCCGCTCGCGGCGGCACGCCGGTCGAGATCGCGCTGGCGGTCGCCCGACCGTTCGAAGGTTCGATGCAACACATCATCCAGGTGAACCAGGGGGCGGAAGCGCCGTCCGCATCCCGCGTGACCGTGCTTCGGGACGGGTTGCTCGACGATTCGATCCGCGGCGACCGGTGGGATGTCGTGTTGGAGCGGTCCCAGAGCGGCGCATGGACGATCAAGGAGGTGAAACGCGCCTGACGATACCGCCGCGGCGCAGGACCGGATCAGTTTGCCGCTGTGCGGTGCCCCTGACCGCCGCCATGATGTGGCGACGCTTCAGCGTTCCGGGCCGTCACAGATGACTTCACGAAGCACCGCTCAGCAGCGAGCGGACGACATCCGCGCGTTTCGCACGGAGCTCGAGCGGCTGCGGACCGAAGGTGCGCTCGTCCTCTCCGACGAGCAGAGGGCCGACCTGATGCGGCACCATGAGCAGCTGTTGGCCGAATTCGCGCGCTCGTTCGACATCGACCGGGATGCCCACGGCTCCGATCGATGCGCGCCTTTGTCCTGCGCGCCGGCTGGCCGGGAAGGTATGCTTCCTGTCGCTTCGGGTCGCGGCGACCGACTTCTTCTCCGCAGGCCCGGAGCGAGGATTCCCCGCTCGCCCGGCAGACAAGCACGATGATGTCTTCACGCTTCCCCTTCGTATTGCTTTGCATCGCAGTTCTTGCCCTCGGGGAAGGGCCGGCTGCCGCGAGCTCGACCGACCTGCTGCAGCCTGCGGAACGTGCCTGGCTCGCCGCTCACCCTCGCATCGTCCTCGGCGCCGGCGAGGACTGGGCGCCGTCGGTGATCAAGGATGCGAGCGGACGCGTATCGGGATTCGCCGTCGATCACCTCGAGCTCCTCAACCGCAAGCTGGGCACCGACTTTCGCCTCGAGGCGGGCCCCTGGCACGAGATGGTGAGCAAAGCCGAGGCGGGCGAGATCGACGGCCTGACGCTAACCGCGCCGCTCGACGAGAGGAAGTCCCGCTTCGCGTTCACGGACGCGTTTTTCACCATCCACGACTTCCTGTTCCTGCGCACGGCGGACGCCCAGGCCACGCCGGCGCTGGCCGGGCTCGACGCACTGCGCGGCAAGCGCGTCGGGTACCTCAACGGCACGCTGCGCATCAGCCGCGTGCTCGCGCAGCACGCCGGCGTCACCGCCGTGCCGGTCGACAGCTATGCCGAGCTTGCCAACCGGCTGCTGGCGGGCGAGATCGATGCCGCGATCGCTTCGTATTCGCTGGAGTACTGGCGGGCGAGCAGCGGGGCGATGGGTATCGTGCCGACGAGGATCGTCCGCGAGACCGAGTCGCGCATGGTGATGACGATTCGCAAGGACCGTGCGGAGCTCGTCGGCATCCTCAACAAGGGCCTCGCCGCCATCACCCCCGAGGAGGTCGAGCCGCTCTACCGGCGCTGGTTCGGCGCCGATTACCTCGCGAAGACCTCGGTGTTCGGCGCGACGTTTTCCGCCGACGAGAGGGCGTGGCTGGCGGCGAACCCGGTCGTGCGCGTCGGCATTGATCCGCAGTGGGCACCCATCGAGTTCGTCGATGCGGGCGGCGTGCCGCGGGGAATGTCCGTCGCCTACCTGGAGCGCCTGGGCAGGATGCTCGGCACGCGTTTCGAGATCGTCCCGGGGCTCTCCTGGACGGAGGCGCTGCGGCGCATCGGAGCGCGCGAGCTGGACCTGCTGCCGGCGATCGCGTCCACCCCGGAGCGATTGGGGACCATGCGCTTCACCGCGCCCTACCTGTCCTTTCCCGCGGCCATCTTCTCGGCGGCGGACGTTGCCTACCTGGGCGGCCCGGAGTCGCTCAAGGGCCGCAAGGTCGCGGCGGTGCGCGACGAGGCCGTCGTCGCGTGGCTGCGGGCGGAGTGGCCCGACATCGAGCTCGTGACGGCGCAGGACACCCGCGAGGCGCTCAACATGGTTGCGCGCGGCGACGCGTTCGCCTTCGTCGGCAACCTCGTCACCACCAGCTACTACATCGGGCAGTCCGGTCTCACCCAGATCAAGGTGGCGGGCGAGACGCCTTTCGTCTATCGCCTCGGCATGGGGGTTCGCGGCGACTGGCCGATCCTCGCCGGAATCCTGCAGAAGGGCATCGACGCGATCCCGGCGCACGAGCGCGACGCCACGTACCGCGACTGGATCTCGATCCGCTACGAGCATGGCGTCGACTACTCGCTGCTCTGGAGGGTCGTGGCGGCGGCGGCCGTGCTGTTGCTGTTTGTGCTCGTCGAGCGCGCGATTGCCATGAAGCGCGCGAACGCGCGCCTGCAGCATCTCGCCAAGGAGAACTCGCTGGTCGAGGAGCGCGAGCGCCGGCGCCTTGCGACGGAACTGCACGACAGCCCGATGCAGAAGCTCGCGCTCGCGCAGATGAAGTTCGGCGTCGCTCGGCGGGACGCCGCGCCCGGGTCCGCGGAAGCCATGGCGTCAGGGCTCGGACTGATGCGCGAGGCAATCGACGAGCTGCGTTCGCTGCAGTTCGAGCTGAGTCCTCCGATGCTCTACCAGGAGGGCCTGGCGCCAGCGCTGCGCTGGCTCGCGTCCCACGCCAGCGAGCGCACGGGCGTGGCCGTTTCGTATCGAGGCCCCGCGTCCGGACCGTCCCTCCCGCAGGAGATGTCCATCGTGCTGTTCCAGTCCGCGAGG
>CAYQAF010000293.1:0-3759 GCA_964415375.1 uncultured Alcaligenaceae bacterium | reverse complement strand
GGGCTACCGCTACGAGCACGTCGACGTGCGCTTCGACCGGTCCCTGCGCGCGGCGACGATCACCGTGCGCGCGCCCGCGCAGGCGCCGGCGGCGACGGTGGCGGCGATCGAGGCCGCCGGCGCGTCGTGGTGGCCGCTCGCGATGGCCCGCGAGCTCGACGACGCGATCCTGCTGCTGCGCACCAACGAGCTCGCGCTCGGCACCTGGATCCTCAAGACCGCCGGCGAGGCTGCGCACGTGCTCGCCGCCGACGCCGCGCTCGCCGCGCATCGCGAACACTGGTTCGTGCGCGAGACGATCGGCATGCTGCGCCGCACGCTCGCGCGCCTCGAGGTCAGCTCGCGCTCGATCTTCGCGCTCATCGAGCCCGGGTCGTGCTTCGCCGGTACGCTCTTCGAGCTGGCGCTCGCCGCCGACCGCAGCTACATGCTCGCCGAGAGCACCGACGCCGTGCCGCCGACGATCGCGCTTTCCGCGCACGCGCTCGACGCCTATCCGACGGTCAACGGCCGCACCCGCCTCGCGGTGCGCTACGGCGACGACCCGGCGGCGCTCGCCCGCTGCCGCGAAGCAGCCGGCCGCGCGCTGTCCGCCGGCGAGGCGCTCGACCTCGGGCTCGTCACGTTCGCGCCCGACGACCTCGACTGGGACGACGAGGTGCGCATCGCGCTGGAGGAGCGCGCGAGCCTCTCGCCCGACGCGCTCTCCGGCCTGGAGGCGAACCTGCGCTTCCCGGGCGCGGAGACGATGGCGTCGCGCATCTTCGGCCGGCTGTCGGCGTGGCAGAACTGGATCTTCATCCGGCCCAACGCGGTCGGCGAGTCCGGCGCGCTCAAGGTGTTCGGCACCGGGCGCAAGGCGTCCTTCAACCGGGACCGCGTGTGACGCGCCCCACGGAGACCCCATGAGCATCGACTACGGCGCGCGCATACCCAACAACGTCGACCTGGCGGGCAATCGCACGCTGCAGCGCGCGCTCGAGCACTGGCAGCCCGAGTACCAGGCATGGTGGGCCGAGATGGGACCGGAGGGCTCGCGCGACTTCGACGTCTACCTCCGCACTGCGGTGTCGGTGGACGCGAAGGGTTGGGCGAACTTCGGCTACGTCAAGATGCCCGACTACCGCTGGGGCATCTTCCTCGCCGCGCCCGAGCCCGACCGGAAGGTCAACTTCGGCGCGCACAAGGGCGAGCCGGCCTGGCAGGAGGTGCCCGGCCAGCACCGCGCGAACCTGCGCCGCCTGATCGTCACGCAAGGGGACACGGAGCCCGCCTCGGTCGAGCAGCAGCGCCACCTCGGGCTCACCGCGCCGTCGCTCTACGACCTGCGCAACCTGTTCCAGGTCAACGTCGAGGAAGGCCGCCACCTCTGGGCGATGGTGTACCTGCTGCACGCCCACTTCGGCCGCGACGGACGCGAGGAGGCGGAAGCGCTGCTCGAGCGCCGCTCGGGCGACGCCGACAACCCGCGCATCCTCGGCGCGTTCAACGAGCAGACCCCGGACTGGCTCGCGTTCTTCATGTTCACGTTCTTCACCGACCGCGATGGCAAGTACCAGCTCGCAGCACTCGCCGAGTCGGGCTTCGACCCCCTCTCGCGCACCTGCCGGTTCATGCTCACGGAAGAGGCGCACCACATGTTCGTCGGCGAGTCGGGCGCGGGCCGCGTGATCCAGCGCACCGCGGAGGCGATGGCGCGCGAGCGCACCGTCGACCCGGCGCGCATCCGCGCGCTCGGACTGATCGACCTGCCGACGATCCAGCGCTACCTCAACTTCCACTTCTCGGTGACGATGGACCTGTTCGGCGCCGACGTGTCGTCGAACGCCGCGACCTTCTACGCGGAAGGTCTCAAGGGCCGCTTCGACGAGACGAGGATCGCCGACGACCACGTGCTTGCCGGCACGAGCTACCCGGTGCTGCAGGTTCACGACGGCGCGCTGGTCACGATCGAGGCGCCGGCGCTGAACGCGCTGAACGAGAAGCTGCGCGACGACTACATCCGCGACGCCGCCGCCGGCGTCCTGCGCTGGAACCGGATCCTCGACAAGCAGGGCGTGACGGAGCGCCTCGCGGTGCCGCACAAGGCGTTCAACCGCCGCATCGGGCCGCTTGCCGCCGCGCGCATCGACCCGGCCGGACGCGTGGTGGCGGAGGCGGCGTGGAACGCCCAGGTCGACCAGTGGCTGCCGAGCGCGTCCGACCGTGCCTACGTCGCCTCGCTGATGGGCCGGGTGACCGAGCCGGGGCGCTTCGCCAACTGGATCGCCCCGCCGGCCCGCGGCATCGACAACCAGCCGGTCGAGTTCGAGTACGTGCGTTTCAACTGAGGTGCCGCGGCGCGACGACATGCCGATGGACCGCCCGGCCGCCACCGGCGAGACGATGCGCCAGCACCTGATCGACCCGGAGATCTGCATTCGCTGCAACACCTGCGAGGAGTCGTGCCCGAAAGGTGCGGTGACGCACGACGCGCGCAACTACGTCGTCGACCCATTGAGGTGCGAAGGCTGCAACGACTGCCTCGCACCGTGCCCGACCGGTGCGATCGACAACTGGCGCAACGTGCCGCGCGAGCGCCCGTTCACGCTCGACGAGCAGCTCGCGTGGGACACGCTGCCCGCCCGCGACGGCACCGCCGACGCGGGTGGCGCCGAGCTCCCCGCCGAGGTCGCGGCCATCGCGGCGGTGGCGACGGCCGGTCAAGGGGGCGCGGTGCCGCCGCCCTGGTCCGCCGCCCACCCCTACGTCAACCTGTACTCGGCGCAACATCCGGCGATCGCCACCGTCAGCGGCAACTTCCGCCTGACCGACGAGAGCGCGTCGGCGGACGTGCGCCACATCGTGCTCGACTTCGGCGCAACGGCCTTTCCGGTGCTCGAGGGCCAGACGATCGGCATCCTGCCGCCGGGCGTCGACGGCGACGGCAAGCCCCACCACGTCCGGCTCTATTCGGTGGCGAGCCCGCGCGAAGGCGAGCGCCCGCGCTACAACAACCTCGCGCTGACGGTGAAGCGGGTGACCGAGGACCACGAGGGGCGGACGGTGCTGGGCGTCGCGTCGAACTACCTGTGCGACCTAGCCAAGGGGGACCGCGTGAAGGTCGTCGGGCCGTACGGCACCTCGTTCCTGATGCCCAACCACCCGGGTTCGTCGCTGCTCATGGTGTGCACGGGCACCGGTTCGGCGCCGATGCGCGCGATGACCGAGCGACGCCGCCGTCGCCACGCGCTCGGCGAAGGCGGTCGGCTGATGCTGTTCTTCGGCGCACGCGCACCCGGGGAGCTGCCCTACTTCGGACCGCTCTCGAAGCTGCCTGCCGAGTTCATCGACATCAACCTCGCCTTCTCTCGCGACCCCGACCGGCCGCGGCACTACGTGCAGGACCTGATCCGCGCGCGCGGCGCCGACGTGGTGCGCATGCTCGACGACGCCGACTGCCACGTGTACGTGTGCGGGCTGAAGGCGATGGAAGCCGGCGTCGATGCCGCGTTCACGGACGCCTGCCGGCAACACGGCCGCGACTGGAACGCGCTCGTGCCGCTGCTCAGGGCCTCCGGCCGCTACCACGTCGAGACGTACTGATCGGCGGCGCGCCGTCGCGAACGCGCGCGCGCGGCTATAATCGCCGCGAAGAGCACCCGCTGCCCATGAGAGACTTCTTCGGCGAACCCGGCGCCCCGTCGTTCGACGACCCGCTCGGCATGCTGCGCGCGTGCCACGGCAGGATCGAGCGGCAACTGGTGACGCTCGGTCGGC
>CAYQAF010000292.1:0-3763 GCA_964415375.1 uncultured Alcaligenaceae bacterium | reverse complement strand
TCGGACTGATTGGCGCCATCGAGCTCGAGCCGATCCCGGGCAGGCCCGGCGCGCGCGCCTTCGACGCGTTCGTGCGCGCCTTCGAGGCAGGCGTCCTGATCCGGACCACCGGCGACATCATCGCGCTGTCGCCGCCGCTGATCATCGAGCGCGCCCACATCGACGAGTTGTTCGGCAAGCTCGCGCAGGTGCTGAAGAGCGGCAATTAGGGGTAGGGGATCGGGGATCGCGAAGCCTTGCGCAAAAGAGAACGCCCGGCCCTCCTTGCGGAGAACCGGGCGTTGCTCTATGTGCAGCGGCTGCAGTCGCAGCTGCGACCCACCGTACCGGTTACTCGTTGCTCCACGGGAACGAGGTGGACACGGAGAAGATCGCGCGACCCTGGCTGTTGAACGGGTCGTCCGTCGTGAAGAACGCATCGCCGCGGCTGAGGTCGTTGTCGACCCACTTCAGCTCGAAGTCGAAGTGGCTGAGCGTGTAACCCACGCCGACCGAGTAGTCCATGTACTCGGTGCCGTCGAACGCGTCGCCATAGTTGTAGCCGAGGTGCAGGCCGAGCGTGAAGTTGGCCGGCAGCTCGAAGCTGGCGTTGCCTTCGGTGTACCAGCCATCCTCGTCGGTGCCGCCGTAGTCGTTCGTGTACCACTGCTTCAGCTCGAGCCACTGGTAGCTGATGCCGGCGTACAGCTCAGGATAGTCATCGATGTCGTCGGCACCCGGGTAGGTGTACCAGACGAGACCCACGTCCCAGCCCATGCCGCCCTCGATCTCACCGGCAAAACCCGCGTACAGGTCGACTTCGATGTCGCCATCCACGCCGGGGCCGTAGTCGATGTTGCTGGCCCACGCGCCGACGTAGAAACCGTTCGCGGCAGCCCAGTCGATGCTGCCCTGGAGCGCCGGATCCGTGGCACTGAGGCTGATGCCTCGGAAGTCGTAGTCGCTGACCGCCGTAACCGTACCGGTGAGCTCAGCTTGGGCGGCTGCGGCCGACCCTAGCAGGATGATCGCTGCCAGGCCTTGACTCAGTTTCATGGTGCACCCCTTGGTTGCGAAAAAGCCACATACGTTATGCGGCCCGTAGAAGGATTGTATCAGATTCGACACGATTACCGCAGGTCCGCCGGTCGTCGTGCGCGCCACGGTGCAGACTGCACGAATCGTGCCATTGAAAAGACGCCCACGGCCGGTCGGCTTGGCGCGTTCACGCACCGCCCCAGCGCGGGAAGGCAGCACTCACGCACCAATTTGACACGAAGCCGCGCGGATCAGACGGCCGCCTCGGGCTCGAAGATCGCGTAGAACTTGCGAGCCGGCTCGAGGACTTCCCAGAGTCCACGAAAGCCGGCTGGCATCACGAAGCAATCGCCTGGACCGAACGTCCAGGACCGGCCGTGGTCGTCGGAGATCCGCACACGGCCCTCGGTGAGTATGCAGAGCTCGTTCTCGGTGTACGAGACGTGCCATGCGCCCTGACTGCTGCGCCAGATGCCGGCGAAGAACCGCCCGGTGTCGTCCGTGAACAGGTTGCGCACGAACTGGGCCGGCATGGCCGCGCCGGGCGCGAGCCGCGCGGGGTCAAGCTCGAGCGCGTCCTCGCGGCCGCTGAACTCGTCGATCTTGATCACTTCGGGACCGAGTTCGCTCATGAGTCACCTCCGCCGCGTCCGGCTGGTGGTGCGAGCGTAGCATGCGCGCGTTCCAGCAGATCGCGCACCTCGTCGTCCGAGGTCTGGTCGAAGTCCCGGTACCATTGTCCGACGGCGCTGAAGAACTTCGGCGTGTAGGGGCACACGACCTCGTCGGCGACCGCCGCAACACGTTCGCGTGCCTCGACCGAGGCCACCGGCACCGCGACGATGATCCGCTTCGCGCCGTGCGCAGCCAGTGAACGGACTGCGGCTTCCATGGTCGCCCCGGTGGCCAGGCCGTCGTCTACGACGATGGCGGTCCGGCCGGACATCTGGAGCGGTGGCTGGTTTCCGCGATATTGCTGCTCGCGTCGCAGCAGTTCCGCAGTCTCCCTGGAGCGTACCGACTCGAGCGCGTCGTCACCACCGTGCAGGTAGCGCAGGACGTCGCGGTTGAGCACGATCGCGCCGCCGCTCGCAATGGCACCCATCGCGAGCTCGGGCTGGGACGGCAGGCCGAGCTTGCGCACCACCAGCACGTCGAGCGGCAATGCGAGTGCGGTCGCGACCTCATACGCGACTGGCACGCCGCCCCGAGGCAACGCGAGCACCACGGTGTCGGGTGCCGAGCGCCACGCGGAAAGCGCTTCTGCCAGCGTGCGGCCGGCATCCGCGCGATCGATGTAAATCCGGCGCATGCGGATCTCCGGAGTTCCGCTATCGATGTTCCGACCGCGCGCCGCCCGCGTCATTCGCGCATGTACCTAGGTGCTATGCTTGCCCCGAAGGACCGAATTCAATGTCCGAAGGCACCGTCATCCCGCAGGCCGTCCCGCGCTCCGCGGCAACGGTCGACCTCGATGCCAAGGTGGCGTTCCTGCAGACGTTGCTGGGACCGGGCGACGAGGCGATCGAAACTCATTTCGCCTGGGTCTTCCTCGCCGGACCGCGCGCATTGAAGCTCCACAAGCCGGTGCGCCGGGACTCGATGGACTACAGCACCCTCGCGGCGCGTCGCCGCGACTCGGAAGAGGAGGTGCGGCTCAACCGACGGCTGGCGCCGCACGTGTACCTCGGCACCCTCGCGCTGACGCACGACGACTCGGGCCGCCTGGCGATCGGCGGCACTGGCAAAACGGTGGACTGGCTCGTCGAGATGCGGCGCCTCGATCGCGCGCGCATGCTCGACGCGCTGCTGGCACGCGGCGCGGTACCGGAGGTCGCGCTGACCCGGGTCGTCGGGCTGCTCACGGAGTTCTATGCGCGAGAGCCGGCGGCGATCAGTGACGGTGCGACGCTCGAGGCACGCCTGCGCCGCCAGGTCGCGGCCAATTACCAGGCGCTGCAGGCGCTCGAGCCGGAAGCGTCCGCCGCGTTACGCGACGCGCAGCTCACTTTTCTCGACGCCCGCCGTGCCTGGATCGACTCGCGGGCCGAGGGCGGCTGCATCGTCGAAGCACACGGCGACCTGCGGCCGGAGCACATCCTGGTAGACGATCCGCCGGCCGTGATCGACTGCCTCGAGTTCGACCGCAACCTGCGCATCCTGGACCGTGCCGAGGAACTCGCATTCCTGGAACTCGAATGCGCGCGGCTCGGCCACGCTGCACAGGGGCAATGGCTGCTGGCGGAATGCCTGGACCGGCTGGGCGACCGGATCGCGAAGCCAATGCTGAGCTTCTACCGCAGTCATCGCGCGGCGACGCGCGCCAAGCTCTACACCTGGCGTTCGCTCGAAGCGGATGGCGGCTCACCGGAAGACTGGCGAGCCAGGGCGCGCAGCTACCTCGCCGGCGCGCTCGACGACGCGCGCCTGGCCGCCGGACACTAGCGCGTCTTGCGCTCCATTTCGCGCAGCGCCACCACGGACTCGCCCGCGCAGATCCGGCGGATGGCCTCGCCAAACAGCTTCGAGGCCTCGAGCACGACCAGGCGTTCCCCGGGCGCCGGGCCGATCCGCGTCGGCAGGATCGAATCCGTCACGACGAGCCGATCCGGGCCATCCGCGCCGAGCAACTGGCGCGCCTCGGGCAGGAACACGCCGTGCGACGCAAACGCGTCCACGCGCAGCGCGCCCGCCTTGCGGCAAGCCGCCACCGCGCGCATCAGCGTGGTGCCGGCGCTGATCAAGT
>CAYQAF010000291.1:0-3767 GCA_964415375.1 uncultured Alcaligenaceae bacterium | reverse complement strand
GCGAATACGCGAGCGCCAGGTCGCGCTGGTTGGTGAGCTGCTTGGTCGGCGCCAGGGCAATCTTTCCCGGCGGGAATTGGCGGTGGTACTCGAGCGAGGCTTCGCGAAGGTTCGGGTCGGTCATCGGGCAATGATAATGCGACGGCGGGTGCGCCCACAGGGGCGGGTTTTCACGCGAATGGCGGCACGATCGGGGTCAAATCGCGTGCGTTCGCGACGAACTCGTCGATTCCGGGAACGACGTCCCGTCGCGGCCGGCACCGCAGAGCACCCCCATATTGACATGCCGCAAATCCGGCAACACAGCCCTCCGTATAATTCGCCCACCGCAAGCGGTTCCGGGCAACGTCCCGGCGCGACCCACACGGCCCCGCCATCCCTCTCTCGATGCTCGAAGCGCAGAATCTCGCCGCGCGCCGCGGCTTCGCGGAACTGTTCAAGGACGTCGGATTCCGAGTGAAGTCGGGCGACGCGCTGGTCGTCACGGGGCCGAACGGCACGGGGAAGACGACGATGCTGCGCATGCTCGCCGGCCTGTCCGCGCCCACGGCGGGCGAGATCCGCTGGAACGGACGCCGCGTCGAACCGTTCTCGGCCGAGCTTCGCGCGGTCGTCGCCTATGCGGGCCATCTTCCGGCGCTCAAGGACGAACTGACCGCCGAGGAGAACCTGGTATCGCTGGTCGAGCTCTCGGGCACGTCGGCGCCGCAGGCAGACATCGATCGCGCGCTCGACGCCGTCGCGTTGTCGCATCGTCGGTCGCTGCCCTCGCGCGTGTTGTCCGCCGGCCAGCGCAGGCGCATCGGCCTCGCCCGGCTGCTCGTCTCGCGTCGCCCGCTCTGGATTCTCGACGAGCCGGTCACCGCGCTCGATGCCGCGGGCGCCGCGCTACTCGCGCGCCTGGTCCACGACCACCTCGATCGCGGGGGCATCGTCGTCGCCGCCACGCACCAGTCCCTCGGTCTCCAGCCCTCGCGCGTGCAGTCGCTCGTCCTCGGCGAAACCGTGCCGGCCTGAAGAGCGCGCATGAACGCAACGGCCCCATCGACCGCCACCATCCTGGCGTCCGTGCCGGCGGACGGCGCGCTCGCCGGTGTGCGCTGGGCGCTTGCACGGGACCTGAAGCTCGCCGTCCGCTCCCGCGCGGAACTTGGCGTCCAACTGCTGTTCTATGTGATCGTCGTGACGCTGTTCCCGCTCGCGACCACCCCGGAGCGCAACCTGCTGTCGACGATGGGGCCGGGTGTCCTGTGGGTAGCCGCGCTGCTCGCCTCCCTGTTGTCCCTGCCCCGCCTTTTCGCCACCGACCATGCCGACGGAACGCTCGAACAAATCGCGCTCTCGCCCTACGCGCTGGAAGCCCTTGTGTCCGGTAAAATCGCGGCGCACTGGCTCACCACCGGACTGCCCGTCGTCCTGCTCGCCCCGATGCTGGGCTTGCAGTACTACATGGACGGGGAGAGCCTGACCGTGCTGGCGGCAGGGTTGCTGATCGGCACGCCGATCCTCTCGCTCCTCGGGGCGATCGGCGCGGCGTTGACGCTGGGGCTGAAGGGCGGCGGCGGGCTGCTCGCGCTGCTGATCCTGCCCCTGTACGTGCCCGTGCTGATTTTCGGCGCCGGCGCCGTGGATGCGGTGCGGGCCGGGTTGGGCGCGACGGCCAACCTCTCGCTCCTCGGTGCGGGGCTCGCCCTCGCGGTGGTCGGTGCGCCGTTCGCAGCGGCCGCGGCGGTGCGCATTGCGCTCGATTGACGAAACCTCCATGCCCTTCAACTGGTTCAAGCTGTCGTCGCCCGCGAGTTTCTACCCCGTCGCGGGCACGCTGATCCCGTGGTTCGCCTGGGGCGCGGCGATCCTCGCGGCGATCGGCCTGTGGCTCGGCTTCGGCGTCGCCCCCACCGACTTCCAGCAGGGCGAGGTCTACCGGATCATCTTCATCCACGTCCCCTCCGCGTGGCTGTCGATGTTCCTCTACGTCGTCATGGCCTTCTGGGGCGTGCTCGCGCTGGGCTTCGGCACGCGCCTTTCGGGGATGATGGCGCAGGCGATCGCCCCGACCGGCGCGCTGATGACCTTCATCGCGTTGTGGACCGGCGCGCTGTGGGGCCGCCCGACGTGGGGCACCTACTGGGCCTGGGACGCGCGCCTGACCTCCGAGCTGATCCTGCTCTTCCTCTACCTCGGCATCATCGCGCTGCGGCAGGCGATCGGCGACCCGCGCCGCGCCGACCGCGCCTGCGCGGTGCTGTCGATCGTCGGCGTGGTGAACATCCCGATCATCTATTTCTCGGTCAAGTGGTGGAACACGCTGCACCAGGGCGCGTCGGTCAAGTTGACCGGATCGTCGATGGAGACGACGATGCTCGCCGGCATGCTGGTAATGAGCTTCGCGTTCTGGTTCTATTCGATCGCGGTGGTGCTGGCGCGCCTGCGCGCGATCGTCCTCGAGCGGGAGCGCGATGCCGCCTGGGTGGGCGCGCTGCCCGACGTCCGTGGCAATGCGGGAGTGCTGCGATGAACCACTGGCACTTCATCATCGGCGCGTACGGCGTCACGCTGGTCGTGTTCGTGGTCGAGATCCTCGCGGTCCGCGCGCGACGCCGCGACGCCGCTCACACCGCCGCAGCATCGGCCGCGCCGGCCGGTGCCCGCCCCGCCTCCTCCGCCGAGGGCGCCCGATAGCGCCCGTCAACACTGCAAGGTCCCCCCATGAAACCTCGCCACCGCCGCTTCGCCTGGATCGCCGCCGGACTCGCCGTGCTCGGCGTCGCCGTCGCGCTCGTGCTGAACGCCTTCCAGTCGAACCTCGTGTTCTTCTTCTCCCCCACGGACGTCGTGGAGAACAAGGCGCCGCAGGGACGCACGTTCCGCGTCGGCGGGCTGGTCGAGGACAAGAGCGTGAAGCGCGAGGGCGTCGTGGTGCGTTTCAACGTCACCGACACCGCGAAGACGATTCCCGTGGTCTACACGGGCATCCTTCCCGACCTGTTCAGGGAGGGCAAGGGCGTGGTCGCGCAGGGCAAGCTCGGTCCCGACGGCGTATTCACCGCGAGCGAAGTGCTCGCCAAGCACGACGAAAACTACATGCCGCCGGAGGCCGCCGAGGCCGTCAACCGGGCGCAGATCGACGCGGCCGAGAAGCGCGCCGCACAGACGCTGGTGAAGTGACCCCGCAACGAGGCCCCCGATGATCCCCGAACTCGGCCATTTCGCCCTGATCCTCGCCCTGCTGCTCGCGACCGTGCAGGGCACGCTGCCCCTGGTCGGCGCACAGCGGCGCATCCCGGCTTGGATGGCGCTCGCGCGCCCGGCCGCCACCGGCCAGTTCCTCTTCGTCCTGTTCGCGTGGATCTGCCTCGCGCTGTCGTTCGTCGGCAACGACTTCTCGGTGCTGAACGTCGCGACCAACTCGAACTCGGAGTTGCCGCTGCAGTACCGGATTGCGGCCAGCTGGGGCTCGCACGAGGGCTCGATGCTGCTGTGGGTGCTGATGCTCTCGGGCTGGGGCGTCGCGGTCGCGATGTGGAGCCGCCACCTGCCCGACGAGATGGTCGCGCGGGTACTGGGCGTGTTGGGCATCGTCTCCATCGGCTTCCTGCTGTTCATGCTGGTCACCTCCGATCCGTTCGACCGCCTGTTCCCGGTCCCGGCCGACGGGCGCGACCTGAACCCGCTGCTGCAGGACCCGGGCATGGTGATCCACCCGCCGCTCCTCTACATGGGCTACGTCGGCTTCTCGGTCGCCTTCGCCTTCGCCATCGCCGCGC
>CAYQAF010000290.1:2515-3767 GCA_964415375.1 uncultured Alcaligenaceae bacterium | reverse complement strand
GAGAACAACCGGATGCTGTTCGGCGACGCGAAGAAGATGCTCGACGAGGTGCTGGTGGCGCTGAAGTCCTGATGCGCCCGCTGTCCCACCTCACCGTCCTCGACCTCTCGCGCGTGCTTGCGGGGCCGTGGTGCACGCAGCACCTGGCCGACCTCGGCGCGACGGTGGTCAAGGTCGAGCGGCCGGGGCAGGGCGACGACACGCGCGCGTGGGGCCCGCCGTACCTCAGGGACGGCGCCGGGCGCGACACGAGCGAGGCCGCCTACTACCTTGCCTGCAACCGCGGCAAGCGCTCGGTGGCCGTCGACTTCACCACCCCCGACGGCCAGGCGATCGTGCGCGAGCTCGCGCGCGACGCCGACGTCTTCGTCGAGAACTACAAGGTCGGCGGGCTCGCCAAGTACGGGCTCGACTATCCGTCGCTCGCCGCGCTGAATCCGCGACTCGTCTACTGCTCGATCACCGGCTTCGGCCAGGACGGGCCCTACGCCGAGCGCGCCGGCTACGACTTCATCATCCAGGGCATGGCCGGCTTCATGAGCGTCACCGGCGAGCGCGACGACCGTCCCGGCGGCGGACCGCAGAAGGCCGGCATCGCGATCACCGACCTCACCACCGGGCTCTTCGCTGCGACGGGCATCCTGGCCGCGCTCGCGGAGCGCGAGCGCACCGGCCGCGGCCAGCACATCGACGCGTGCCTGTTCGACTCCGCGGTGTCGATGATGGCGGTGATGGACATGAACTACCTCGTCACCGGACGCGTGCCGCGGCGCTTCGGCAATGCGCACCCGAACATCGTGCCCTACGAGGTCTTCGCCTGCGCCGACGGCCACCTCATCCTGGCCGTGGGCAACGACGGCCAGTTCGCGAAGTTCTGCGAGGCGGCCGGCGTGCCGCAGTGGGCGGCCGACCCGCGGTTCACGAGGAACGCCGACCGCGTGCGCCATCGCGAGACGCTGCTGCCGATGGTGGCCGAGGTCGTGCGCACGAAGCGGCAGCGCGAGTGGCTCGACCTGCTCGAGCCGCTCGGTGTGCCCTGCGGGCCCATCAATACGCTCGACCAGGTGTTTGACGAGCCCCAGCTCGCGGCGCGCGGCATGCGCTTCGACCTGCCTCATCCGCTCGCCGGCTCGGTGCCGCAGGTCGCGCTGCCGGTGCGTTTCTCGGGCGGCCCGGTCACCTCCGACCTGCCGCCGCCACTCCTCGGCGAGCACACGCGGGAGGTACTGCGCGAGCGCCTCGGCTACGACGA
>CAYQAF010000290.1:0-2415 GCA_964415375.1 uncultured Alcaligenaceae bacterium | reverse complement strand
CGGAAAATTGGGGTCAGACCCCAATTATCGCAATTGGGGTCTGACCCCAATTTCAGTCGGTCTCCACCTGCCCCGTCGCGCGCTGCTTCACCTTCGACCACGACAGGCCGACGCCGAGCACCACGCCCACCGCGACGAGCACGATCCAGAGCAGCGTCTTGGTCGATCCCGGCTCGACGACGCCGAACTGCACCAGCATCCAGACGACCGTCGCGAGAAGCGCGCCGACCAGCACCAGTCCGACCGCACCCAGCGACACCCACGCCGAGCGCACGCAGAACACCCACCCGCCGAACAGCAGTACGCCGAAGAACGCCTTGACCGCGTCGAACGCCGAGCGGTCGCGCAGCGCCCAGTCGACGTACGACCAGCCCGACGGGTTCCAGGTAAGGAGTACGAGCGCGACCGCGAAGACGACGCGCGGAACAGTCGAACCCATCGTTCAGTCCTCCGGGCAGCCTACCTGACCTTGACCCAAACCGGCCAGACCTGGTTGTCGGCGCGGTGCGGGACGTCGAAGTTGGCCCGGCTGGCCCACGGGATCACCTGCCGGTGCAGCGGCAGGTGGTGGATCTCGGCGTTGTGGATCTCGAGTGCGCGCCGGATCAGCGCGAGCCGCTTTTCGGCGTTCATCTCGACCTTGACTTCGGCGACGATCGCGTCGAACCTCGGGTTGGTGTAGCGGCCGTAGTTGTAGTCGCCGTCACCCTTGCCGCTGTGGCTGGACAGCACCGGCTGGAGCGTGAAGATCGCGTCGGTGGAGGCCCCGCCCCAGCCCAGCATGTAGATGCTGGTGTCGAGCTTCTCGAGCTTGGGGAAGTACTGGGCGCGCGGCAGCGTCACGAGCTTCGTGTCGACGCCGATCTTCGACCACATTGCCGCGACCGCCTGGCAGATCTTCTCGTCGTTGACGTAGCGGTTGTTGGGGCAGTCGAGCGTGACCTCGAAGCCCTTCGGGTAGCCCGCGTCGGCGAGCAGCTTCTTCGCCGCGGCCGGGTCGTGAGGCAGCCGCTTCTCGATCTCCGGCGTCGATTGCACCGGCGATGGCGTCATCCCCCCGGAGGTCTTGGACAGCCCGCGCATCGTCGACTTGTGGATCGCCTCGATGTCGATCGCCTGGTAGAGCGCCTGGCGCACCCGCTTGTCCTTCAGCGGGTTCTTGCCCTTGACGTTCGAGTAGAGGAGCTCGTCGCGGGCCTGGTCCATGCCGAGGAACACGATGCGCTGCTCGATGCCTTCGATCACCTTGACGCCGGAGGTCTGCTGCAACCGCGGCACGTCCTGCGGCGCCGGGTCGTTGATCAGGTCGACGTTGCCGGCGACGAGCGCGGCGAGGCGCGTCGCGTCGTTGGTGATCGGCGTGTAGATCACCTCGGTGACGTTGCCGTCGAACTTCTTCGCGTCCTGCCAGCCCCACCAGTCGTTGTTGCGCACGAGCACGGTGCGGACGTCGGGCTCGCGGGTCTTCAGCGCGTACGGCCCGGTGCCGTTGGCGTTGCGGGCGGCGAAGGTCTCTTCCTTGTTCTTGAAGTCGAGCGGCTTCGTGGCCTTGTTCTTCTCGCTCCACGACTTGCTCATGATCATGATCGTGACCACGTGCTCGAGCTCGATCGGGTTGGGCCCGTCGGTGACGAACTCGACCGTGAGGTCGTCGATCTTGCGCGGCTTGCCCGAGGCACGGGCGTAGGCGCGGATCTGCGAGGTGTCCTCGGTCGCGCGCTGGAACGAGAACACGACGTCGTCGGCGGTGAACGGCGAGCCGTCGTGGAACTTGACGCCCGGGCGCAGCTTGAAGCGCCAGGTGGTCGGGTTGAGCTGCTCCCACGAGGTGGCGAGCCCCGGAATGACCTTCAGGTCCTTGTCGCGCATCACCAGCGCGTCGTAGACGAGGTTGTTGATGTTGTTGGTGAGGTTCTCGTTCTGCGAGAACGGGTCCATCGTCTGCGGGTCGCCGCGGCCGGCCCAGCGCAGCGTCTTCGCGTCGACGACGAGCGCGCTGCCGGCAAAGGCGATCGCGAGGAGCGCGGCGAGCGCGCGGGGAGCGGTGCGTGGCATGACGGTCTTCTCCGGATGCGGCGGGCCGCGGGGCCTGCCATGGCGCGCAAGCATACCTGACGCACCCGAGGGCGGCGATACCGGGGACGCGAGAAGGTCGGGATGCGTGGCTGCCCGCGTAGAATGTCGCGCGCTTCCCGGTGCCGCGAGGCGGCTCCGTCCGTCCCCGCTCGATGCCCGATCCCGCCCAGTCCCTCGCCGCGCGCCTGTCCGAGATGCGGCTCGCGGATGCACGGCGGCTCAAGGGACGGATTGCCCGTGCCCGCGAGCGGCACGCTGCCCCGGAGCAGTGGGCGGCACTCGCCGCCGAGGTTGCCGGGGCGACCGCCCGGTATGCGGCGCGCGTCGCGTCGCGCCCGG
>CAYQAF010000289.1:0-3781 GCA_964415375.1 uncultured Alcaligenaceae bacterium | reverse complement strand
GGACGTGCGGCAGCTCGTAGTTCACGACCTGCGGCAGCTCGCTGATGTCGAGCCCCCGGGCGGCGATGTCGGTCGCGACCAGCACCTGCACCTTGTAGTCCTTGAAGTCCGCGAGCGCCTTGGTGCGCGCGTTCTGCGACTTGTTGCCGTGGATCGCCGCGCACTCGATGCCGTCCTTCGAGAGCTGCTCGGCGAGGCGGTTGGCGCCGTGCTTGGTGCGCGTGAAGACGAGCGTCTGCGGCGTGGCGCCTTCGCGCAGCAGGTGGCTCAGCACCGCGCGCTTCTCGCCCTGCTCGACCAGGTGCACGCGATGCTCGATCAGCTCGGCCGGCGCATTGCGCGCCGCGACCTCGACCGTGAGCGGGTTGTGCAGCAGACCGTTCGCCAGCGTGCGGATCTCGTCCGAGAACGTCGCCGAGAACAGCAGGTTCTGGCGCTGCTTCGGCAGCACGGCCAGCACGCGGCGGATGTCGCGGATGAACCCCATGTCGAGCATGCGGTCGGCCTCGTCGAGCACGAGGCGACTCACCTTCGACAGGTCGACGACCCGCTCGTTGATGTGGTCGAGCAGGCGGCCCGGCGTCGCGACGACGATGTCCACGCCCTGGCGCAGCGCATCGATCTGCGGACGCGCACTGACACCACCGAAGACCAGCAGCGTGCGCTGGTTCAGGTGCCGGCCGAAGTCGTCGAACGACTGGCCCACCTGGGCCGCGAGTTCGCGGGTCGGCACCAGCACCAGCAGCCGGGGTGCACGCGGGCCACGCGGGCTGGGCACCTCTTCGCTCATCCGCTGCAGCAGTGGCAGCGCGAACGCGGCAGTCTTGCCCGTTCCCGTCTGGGCGGCGGCCAGCAGGTCGCGGCCCTCGAAAACGGAAGGAATGGCGCGCTGCTGGATGGGGGTCGGAGTGACGTAGCCCAATTCCTGGACGGCGCGCAGCAGTTCGGCCGATAGGCCGAGTTGATCAAAAGACATTATTCATACCATCGCGCTTCTCCCGCGCAAGCGGGAACCGGACGAAGCGTCATTGATTCAATGACAGGATCGGGGGCGCGGAATGCAGACCACGATGAGTCTGCAGGAGGAGCCGCGAGGGGAAAATCGGGGACATTCTCCTGATTTTCCGCCGAAGGACCTCGGGCGCAGACCGGACTGCGCGGCGGCAAACTTGGCCCGCATTATGCACGAATCGCGCAAGGCCTGCCGAAAGAGTGCCGCAATCCCTTGATTTCGAGCCCGGAAATGGCCATAAATCGAGCCATGACCACGCGCTGCATCCTGACCCCCCGCCAGCCGGGAATCACGGCCCGGCTTGTTGCCGCCCGGCATCCGATTTAGCGCGTCCCGACTCCCGGGCGTCCGAATCGGACCCGGGCTCCCCCTCTCGCACCCTCTCGCGGATCACGATCTGCAGACATTCCATTGAAGACCCCGGCCCCGCGGGGCACCACAAGGACGAGGACTCGACATGACCAGAAGCAACGAAATCCACCTCACCGAGCTCGATGCCGCAAGGCTCGAGCGTTCCCTGATCGAGCAGCTGCGGCAGTCGCCGGAGCCGGCGCAGGGCACGGCCGAACTCGAGGCCCTGCTCGACGCTGCGGCCGTCGTGCCGTCGGCGACCATCGACCCGGCCGTCGTCACGATGAACTCGACGGTGGTGCTCGAGGAGCAGCCGGCGGGACGGCGCATGACCGTCACCCTGGTCTACCCGAAGGACTCGGACCTGGAGCGCTCGCGAGTCTCGGTGCTCTCGCCCGTCGGTCGTGCACTGATCGGCGCGCGCGTGGGCGACACGATCAGAATCCTGGTCCCGGGCAACGAACCGCACGACCTGCGCGTGGTCGAGATGCAATACCAGCCCGAGGCGAACGGTCGCTTCGACCTGTGAAGGTCGCTGCCGAACGCGTCGAGCCCGGCCGGTATCCGCTCAAGGTGCGGATCCTCGCCCGCTATGCGGACGTCGATCCGCTCTGGCACATCAACAACGTGGCCATCGCGCAGTACTACGAGGAAGCGCGGGTCAGCGCGAGCATGAGGATGATGGACGGCCAGCGCATCCCGACGCACGACGGCGAGCGGATCCTGATCGCGCACCAGTCGATCGACTACCTGCGCGAGGCGAGCTACCCGGGCACGCTCGAGATCGGCATCGGCGTGCTGCGCATCGGCAACTCGTCGTACACCTATGGCATGGCGATGTTCCAGGACGGCGCCTGCGTCAGCGTCTCCGACGCGGTGCTCGTTTACGCGGATGCCAGCGGTCCGGCCCGCTTGCCGGACGCATACCGCCGGCGCCTCGAAGGCTGGCTGATGCCGGCGACTCAGGCAGGTTAACGCAGCAGTTGCATCAGCCCCTTGTGCCGCGACAGGACGACGCGCTCGAGGCCAAGCCAATCCGCCAGCAGCCGCAGCTCATCGCGCAACGGGCCAGCCACCCGAGCCGGCTTCGTCCACTCCTCGCAGTGAACCCGCAGCACGCGTAGGGCGCTCCGCGCGCGATCTGCCTTGAGGTCCACGCGCGCCACGAGCCGCTCGCCGAGCAGGAATGGCAGCACGTAGTAGCCGTGAGTCCGCTTGTGGGATGGCGTGTAGATCTCCAGCCGGTAATGGAAGTCGAACAGGCGTTCGGTGCGGCTGCGTTCCCAGACCAGAGAATCGAACGGTGACAGCAATGCGCGCGCATCGACCTCGCGCGGCAGACGCACCTCGGGATCGAGGAACGCCGGCAGCCTCCAGCCCTCGACCGCGACTGGACGCAGCCCGCCCGCCTCCACCAGTTCACGCACTCGCGCTTTCGCGTCGGCCGCCGGCAGGCGAAAGTAGTCGCGCAGGTCGCGTTCCGTCGCAACGCCGAGCGCACGGATCGCGATCAGCAGCAGCTGCCGCTGTGCTTCGGCAATCTCCGGGGATGCGGCCTCGACCACCGCAGCCGGCAACACACGCTCCGGCAGGTCATAGACCCGCTCGAACTGGCGGCGGCTGTGCGTAGTCAGCTGGCCGGTCCAGAACAGCCACTCCAGCGCCACCTTGCCCTCGCTCCACCCCCACCAGCCGCCCTTGCGCCGCGCGCCGACTGTGAAGTCGGAGATGCCGAGTGGCCCCCGGTCCCGAACCTGTGCCAGAACCTCGCGGCAGAATCCTTCCCGCTCGCGCCCGAAGCGTGTCACGCCGCCCCACATCCCGTCGCCACGCCGCGCCCGCTCCATTCTCCAGCGGAACAGCGGCTGCCACTCGACTGGGATCAGCGAAGCCTCGTGGCCCCAGTACTCGAACAGGCGGCGAGCGTGCCCTGAGTACGCGGATCGATCCAGCAGATTGCGCGCATAGACCCCGAGGCGCGAGAACGCCGGCAGGTAATGCGACCGCACCAGCACGTTGACCGAGTCGATCTGTAGCAGGCCGACGGACCGCACGGTCCGCACGAGGTCGGCCCCTGTCACGACCCGGGCCGGGCGCGGCCGCGCAAAGCCCTGCGCTCGAAGCGCAATGCGGCGCGCCTGGACCAACGACAGCGACTCGAGGATTTCGCCCATGGGAACCCGCATGATAAGCGGCGTAAGCTGTCGCGGCGTTACGAGAGGAGATCGCCCGTGGCAGCGCTCAAGGAATTCCTGAAGACGACGATCATTGGCGGCTTGATGTTCCTGGTGCCGGTGATCCTGATCGTGGTGATACTGGGCCACGCCATGAGGCTCGCGGCGAAGATCGCCGTGCCCATCGCGGAGAAATTTGCGACGACCCAGATCGCCGGCGTGGCCGTCGTCACGATCGTTGCGG
>CAYQAF010000288.1:0-3792 GCA_964415375.1 uncultured Alcaligenaceae bacterium | reverse complement strand
CGGAGCGCGAACGCGCCGACGAGCGAACGCACGCGGTTCGGATTGCGCGCGTTGAACCGCGGGTGGGCGAGCAGCGAACGCACCCGGGCGAGGGTGCCTTCGCGGATCGCCGTCGCCTCGAGCGCGAACCACTTGTCGAGCACGAGCGGCTCGTCGCGCCAGCGCGCCTCGAAGCGCGCAAACAGGTCGTGCCGCTCCGCGGCGTCGCTGTCCTTCAGCGCCGCGAGTGCACCGATCGCGTCGGTCATGTTGTCGGCCGCGTCGTACTGCGCGATCGCCAGCGCCCGCGAGGGCGCGTCGTCGAGTGCTCCGAGGTAGCGCAGCGCCGCGTTGCGCAGCCGGCGCGGCCCAGCCTGTGCCTGCACCGGCGCATAGGTTTCGCTCGGCCGGTGGCGCGCGACCACCTCCTCGAAGGCCGGACGGAGCCGCGCGGCGAGCGTGCGGACCAGGAACGCGCGAGCGGCGACGATGCCGTCGACGTCCTGTACCGGCTCCAGCGCGGCGACGTAGCCGAGGTCCGGCGGCGTGAGCGCCATCGCGACCAGCGCCGGGTCGCTCGACGTGTCGTCGAGCAGATGGGCGACGACGTGCTCGATGCCGGCCGGCACCACGAGCGGCGCGCCGGCGCGGCACTGCCGCGCGAGCCACAGCAGCGCGGTCACGAACGTCCGCTGCGCCGCGTCCCACCGATTCACCGGATCGGCGTCGTGCGCGGCGAGCAGCGCGAGCCCGCGGTCCGTGTAGTCGAACTCGACGCGCACGGGCGCCGAGTGCCCGCGCAGCAGCGACGGCACCGGTGGCACCGGGACGTCGAGGAAGCGGAACCGTTGCCGCGACTCGCGCACGTCGAGCACGTGCGTCGTCCGCGGCGTGCCGTCGCCCCCCTCGAGTCGCACCGGCAGGTCGCGCCCGTCGGGGCCGACCAGGCCGACGGCGAGCGGGATGTGGTACGGCGCCTTGTCGGGCTGGCCCGGCGACGGCGCGCAGGCCTGCGCGACGTCGAGCGTGTACGCATGGCCGAGCGGGTCGGGTCGTCCGGTGACGCGCAGCAGCGGCGTGCCCGCCTGCGAGTACCAGCGGCGAAACTGCGCGAGGTCGACGCCCGAGGCGTCCTGCATCGCGTTGACGAAGTCGTCGCAGGTCACCGCCTGGCCGTCGTGGCGCGCGAAGTAGAGATCCATCCCGCGGCGGAACGCCTCGGGCCCGAGCAGCGTGTGCTGCATGCGGATCACCTCGGCGCCCTTCTCGTAGACGGTCGCCGTGTAGAAGTTGTTGATCTCCTGGTACTCGTCGGGTCGCACCGGGTGGGCCATCGGGCCGGCGTCCTCGGCGTACTGGTCGCGGCGCAGGTACTCGACGGCGGCGATGCGCTCGACCGCGCGGGAGCCGCGGTCGCTCGAGAACTCCTGGTCGCGGAACACGGTGAGCCCCTCCTTGAGCGACAGCTGGAACCAGTCGCGGCACGTGACGCGGTTGCCGGTCCAGTTGTGGAAGTACTCGTGCCCGACGACGCCCTCGATCGCCTGGTAGTCGTCGTCGGTGGCGGTGTCCGGATCGGCGAGGATCAGGCGGCTGTTGAAGATGTTGAGCCCCTTGTTCTCCATCGCGCCCATGTTGAAGTCGTCGGCGCAGAAGATCATGAAGCGGTCGAGGTCGTACTCGCGGCCGAAGCGCTCCTCGTCCCAGCGCATCGAGGCCTTCAGCGCTTCCATCGCGTGGCGGCAGCGGGGCAGGTTCTTCGGCGTCGAGTAGATCGCGAGATGGACCGGTCGGCCCGAGCGTGTCGTGAACGTGTCCTCGAGCGCCGCGAGGTCGCCCGCGACCAGCGCGAAGAGATACGAGGGCTTGGGGAACGGGTCGTGCCACACCGCGTAGTGCTGGCCGCCGGCGAGCTCGCCCGCGTCGACCAGGTTGCCGTTCGACAGCAGGACCGGATAACGGGCACGATCGGCGCGGATCGTCACCGTGTAAGTGGAGAGGACGTCCGGCCGGTCGGGGAACCAGGTGATGCGCCGGAAGCCCTCCGGCTCGCACTGCGTGCAGAACACGCCCGACGACACGTACAGGCCCTCGAGCGCGGCGTTGCGCACCGGCGCGATGCGCGTGTGCACCGTGAGCGTCCCCGCGCCCGGGAGGTCGGCGACCGACAGGCGTCCGGGCGACTGCACGACGCGCGTGGTCGGCAGCGGCACGCCATCGAGCAGGACGGCGACGTCGGCGAGCCCTTCGCCATCCAGCGTGAGTGGTGCGTGGCGGTCGCGCGGGTCCGCGTCCGGGTTGCGCCGGAAGGTGAGCGTCGAGGTGACGCGCGTCGCGTCGGGGTCGAGATCGAACTCCAGCGCGATGCGATCGACCAGGAACGCCGGGGGCCGATAATCCGCGCGGCGCCTCACCGTCGCCCGGTTGTCGCGGGGCAGCATCGAACGAACGCCCTATTTCACTTCGATCAGCTCGACGTCGAAGATCAGCGTGGCGTTCGGCGGAATCACGCCGCCGGCGCCGCGCTCGCCATAGCCCAGGGCCGGAGGAATGACGAGCGTCCGCTGCCCACCGACCTTCATGCCCACGACGCCTTCGTCCCAACCCCTGATCACCTGGCCGGCGCCGAGCATGAAGCCGAATGGCACGCCGCGGTCGCGCGAACTGTCGAACTTCGTGCCCTTGCCGTCCGGCGCAGCCGGGTCATGGAGCCACCCTGTGTAGTGAACCACGACGGCCTTGCCGGTAGGGGCTTCAGTCCCAGTGCCCTGTTTTACATCTATTTTCTTGAGTTCTGTCACGTTGGCATCCAATTTGCTCGAAGTTGGGGTCGACACAGTCGAACGGGCCGGTTGGGCCAGCGCGACGGGCACGGTCGCCATGCATGCGACCGTCAGGGCCGCGGCGAGATGGCGCAAGGCAGGAAGTTGGAGAGGCATGGGAACAGTCGGAATCGTGCGGGAATCGGGAAGGGTACCGGCAACCGGCGAAATCGGCGAGGCCAATGGCGCGCGGCAACGGGGCCGGGCGACGATTCTAGCCGAGCCGCCGAACGAGCCTTCGCGCCGCCGGGCAGTTGCCCTATAAAATGCCATTCGCATACCCCCCCGGTGGCGCTCGACATGGAGAGGACGACACGGGCCGCGGCGTGAACGCCGCCCCCGCGTCATGAGAGCGATGTTCGGTTTTCTCGGCACGGGCAACAAGGACGCGAACGATCCGCTGACCAGCGGGCGGAACACCTCCGTCTGGCTGAGGCAGCTGCCGGCGCAGGACGTGATCGGCCGCCAGCAGCACGTGATGCGTGCGTTCGACGCGCTGCGCCAGTCGCGGCGGCCGTTCGACCTCGGCCGGGTGCAGGCGATCGAGTACCTCGACTCGGCGCTCGGCGCCGACCGGCGCCAGCTGATGAAGCAGTACGTCGAGAACCACGATGCCACCGGCAAGCTCGCCGTGCGCATCTGGCAGTCGGCGTACGACCTCACGCAGGGATTCCTGCACGCCTACCAGACGGGACTCGAAGAGGCGGTCCGGCAGGACGGCAACACGCGCTGGAGCGCCGCGCTGCCGCTGCTGTTCGCGCGCCTGCTGCACTACTACGGCACCGACGCGAAGCTCCGCGTGTTCCGTTTCGAGCGCTGGATCCCCGGCAAGTGGATGGAGGTGCACCGCACGTACCTCCGCGCCGCCGAGCTCGGCGTCGATCGCGCGCCGGCCGTGCTGGGCAGCGCGGGTCCCAACGCGACGTCGTGGACGCCCGAGCAGGAATACCTGAACGCGCTGCTGATCCACCAGCTCAACACCGGCAACCTG
>CAYQAF010000287.1:0-3794 GCA_964415375.1 uncultured Alcaligenaceae bacterium | reverse complement strand
CGCCGGCCTCGCGACCCACCGCGACGTCCACGGGCGCGAACCTGCCCTCCCCTTCGGCGACGATCACCACGTTGCGCTTGCCGGTGCGTATCACCGCCTCGGAAGGCACCAGCACCGCCGGCTTCGCCGCGGCACCCCGGAACGTCGCGTTCGCGAACATCCCGGGCTTCAACGCACCGCCCGGATTCGACAGCACGACGCGCGCGCGCACGGTGCGCGTCGCGACATTGACCTCCGGCAGCAGCGCCTCGATCCGCCCCTTGAACACGCGGTCGGGATAGGCGTTCGTACGCACCTCGACCGGCATCCCGATCGCGATCTCGCCGGCCTGCGCCTCGGGAACCTCGGCGATCAGCCAGACGCTGCCGAGGCCCGCGATGCGGACGAGGTTCGTGCCGGGCATCACCGCCATGCCGTCGCGAGCGCTGATCTCCCAGACGATGCCGCCCTGCGGCGCGGTGACCGTGACACGACCCGAGGTACGGCCCTCACGTTCCACGCGCGCGATCTCCGCGTCGGGCATGCCGAGGAGCTTCATGCGGCCACGCGCAGCGTCGGCCAGCGTCGCGAGGCCGGGTTGCGACGAGCCTTTGAGCGCCAGGTACTCCTCCTGTGCCGCGACCCACTCCGGAACGAACAGGTCGGCGATCGGCTGCCCCTCGCGCACGCCATCGAACGTCGCGCGCACGTGCAGCCTTTCGACGAAGCCCTGCACGCGCGACTGCACGCCGGTGAGCGAGCGCTCGTCGACCGCGATCGCGCCGACCGCGGTGATGCCCGTGGCGAGCGACCCCTCGCGTGCCTCGACGGTACGGACGCCGAAGTTCTGGGCGAGACGCGGGCTCACCTTCACCGTGCCCTCGTCCACGCCCTCGTCGGCATAGACCGGAACGAGCTGCATGTCCATGAAGGGGCTCTTGCCCGGCTTGTCGAACTTCTGGCCCGGCACCATCGGGTCGTGCCAGTAGAGGACGCGCCGGCCCTTGTCGTCGTAGAGCATCTTGTTGCCCGCGGCATCCGTCGTCGCTGCCGGGGTGGGCAATCCGGCGGACGGTCCGGTGGCCGAAGCTGCGGTGGGCGCCTCGTGCCCGCCCTCGCGCGTGCCGAACCAGTAGCCGGCCGCCGCCGCGAGCACGGCGACGACCAGCGCGACGATGACCATCGGCGCGGCGGCGCCGCCTTGGCGTGCAGTCGAGCTCATGATTGCCCCGGGGAATAGACGGTGTTGGCGAGCCAGGCCCACGCGCGCGCGGCGGCCTGTTCCATCGAGACGAGCGCGAGCTCCGCGTCGAGCTCCGCGCGGCGGCTGTCGAGCACCGCGGCAAGCGACGCGGCGCCTCCCCGGTAGGCGGCGAGCGCCGCCTCGGTACGGGCGCGCGCGAGCGGCACCATCTCGTCGCGGATGCGCGCGGCCTGCGCGCGCGCCGACGTCCACTCGGCGAGCATCTGCCGCACCTCGGACTCGCGCATGCGGCGCGCGTCCTCGCGCATCTCGCGCGCGGCGTCGCGTTCCTTGAGCTTCGCCGCGTACTCGCGATCCTGGCGGGTGCCGGGCGACCACGGCAGGTCGACGCGCACCATCAGCGACAGCATGTTCGAGTAGTCGGACCCGCGGATGCCGTAGGAGAGCTCGGCGCTCCAGTCCGGCAGCCGGCCGGCGCGGGCGAGCTCCGATTCGGCGTCCAGCACTGCTGCCTGTGCCTCGACGAGCCGCACCTCCGGCTGCGCATTCACGTCGACCAGCGCCTGCGCGTCCCGCGGCAGCGTTGCGACGTCGGGAAGGTCGGCGAGCGGCCGCTCGGCCGCCGCCTCGCCCAGGTAGCGCGCGAGCACGAGGCGCGCCCGCTCGCTCGCGAGCTCGGCCTCCAGCGCCCGGTTCCTGAGTTCCAGGATCGCGGCCCGCGCGGCCAGGGCCTCGGCGGAACCGCCGCGGCCGCCGCGATAGGCGGCCTCGGCCATCACGAGCTGCAGTTCGGCCTCGGTGATCTGCGCGGCGATGGCGCGCTCGACCCGGCGCGCGTAGTGGCGCGCGAGCCAGGCGGTCGCGGTCTCCCGCGCCACCGCGAGCGACGCGGCCTCGGCCGCGACCTCACCGCGGGCGGCGTCGCGCCGCGCCCGTTCGGCGCGGAGCTCGCGCTTCGCCGCGCGCGGGAACGCCTGCATGAGGCCGACGCGGGTCATCGTCATGCTTTCCCTCGTGAGGCTCCAGCGATCAGGGCCGCCGGTCGGCACGTTCTCGACGCCGAAGAACAGCTGGGGGTCCGGCAACTCGGCGAGAGGACCGACCATCTCGCGTGCCGCCTCGACCATCGTGCGCTGGGACGCGATCTGGGCGGAACGGTCGACGGCGATGCGCTGCGCCTCCGCAAGCGACAGCGGTGCGCCGACCTGCGCGAACGCAGGCACGGTGGTGCACGCGAACAGGGCACACGCCGCGAGCATCGATGCGCGCTCGCGGACGCTCGCGGCGCCCCGTGGGGACCTCATGGCGACCCTGGGCAAGGTCTCGAGCTGGAACATCTGGAACCTCCGGCGTGAACGATCGAAAGCCGGCGCGATCATCGCGCCGGCGCGAGGCGTCAGCCGAAGGTCAGATGAGCAGGCGGGGCAGCAGTGCGAGCAGCGGCGGTGCGGCGCTGCGGGCCTCGAGCTCCGACGCCGGCGCGGAGGGGTCGGGCGCCATCGCGAACGCAGGAATTTCCCAGCGCGCGACCACGACGATCGAGGGCAGGTCGAAGGCGCCGCCATCGGGCAGCGATGCCGTCTGGCAGTGCACCTCGCAGACGTTGCCCTGCGCGAGAAGGCCATAACCGTCCGGAGCCGCCGGGTCGTCGGCGGCGAGGTGCGACGCGCAGGGCGTCGTGGCAGCAGCCTCGGCGACGACCATGGCCTCGCCGCGCGAGCACGCAGAGGCCACCGCGGCCGTCTGCGCGAACAGCAGGCAGGCCGCAACGAGCCAGGCGATGGGGCGTGAGGTGCGCCGGGACAGGTGCATGGGGCGATTGTGCCGGAAATCCAGAACGAATCCTAATGGGTTCGCGACCGGCGGAGTCTTGACGCGTGTCAATGGACCCAGGTCCATCGCCTGTCCGACCCCCGCGCGTGCCAGCCGGGAAGGCGGGTACCCGTCCCGCGGTTCAGGTCGAATCGTTGGCGGCCGGCGGGGCCGCCGGTCGCCCAAGGTCGCGACTGTCGGCGCGCGTCCCCATCAGTGGCGCGCTGGCGAGCGCCTCGGCCCAGATGCGCCGCGGCAGGAACGTCTGCAGGTGTCCGAGGGCCCGCTCGACGAGCGCGGGGTGTGGCGCGTGGCCGATCCCCGGCACCACGTCGGCGGTCACGTCGGCACCGAGCGCCAGGAGCCGCGTCGCTGCCTCGACCGCATGGCGGGCTGACACGGCCGCGTCGTCCTTGCCGTGCACCATGTGGATCACCGCCTTCGGCGATGCCGACGGCAGGGTCGCGTAGCGGCCGCCGATCGCCACGACGCGCCCGACGAGATCGGGATGCGCCTGCGCGACTTCCAGCGCGACGATCGCGCCCTGCGAGAAGCCGACGAGCGCGGTGGCCAGCGGCGTGACGCCGAGCTGGCGCTGCGCATCGCGCACGAACAGGACGAGCGCAGGCATCGACGACGCCACGCGCTCGGCCAGACCCGATTCGTCGCCGGCCGCGCCCGGGAACCACGCGCGCATGCCGGGCGTGGCGTCGTCCGCCACGAAGCCGTCGGGCATCAGGTGCGCCGCCTGCGGATAGGTCTGCGCGAACCGGTCGGCGACCTGCACCATCGCGAGCGC
>CAYQAF010000286.1:0-3801 GCA_964415375.1 uncultured Alcaligenaceae bacterium | reverse complement strand
TGGTGCAGGACGCCGACACGCTGCACTACGCGCTGTCGATGCGCTTCTCGACGCTCGCCTTCCACGACCTCGACGTGCGCGTGGTCACTGACGTCGTGCAGGAGATCCTCGATGGCCTCGCGCGCCGCACGCAGGAATATTGTCGGCTCGCCGTGGTGGAAGGCGAGACGCTCGCCTGGGTCTCGCGCGCGCAGGGCGCGACCACCGGCCTTCGCTACGACGCCGACATGGGGCAGGAGGTGGCGCTGCACGCCACCGCCACCGGCAAGGCATGGCTCGCGACGCTGCCGGAGGACGAGGCGCTGCGTATCGTTTGCGCGCGCCGGTTCTTCTCGCATCTGCGGCTCGGGCCCCGGGCACGATCGACGGTCAAGGACCTGAAACGCCACCTGGCCGAGACCCGTGCGCGCGGCTACGCCATTGCCGTGGAGGAAGCCGAGCCCGGCATCGTGGCGCTCGCCACGACCTTCCGTACCGATGTCCGTCCCGCCGCGCCGGTGGCGGGCACGTTGAGCGTCGCGGGTCCGATCTCCCGGATCACGCCCGAGCGCTACGCCGAGATCCATGCGGCGCTGGCAGCGGCCGTCGCGGAACTGGAGGCGGTGTGGCGGCTGCGCACGCGCCAGCGCGGCCACGCCAGAGGCTACGGCGCGAGGACGGAGCCGCAGGCGGTGCCCGCCGACGAGGCGGCGCGTCGGGTAGCGAAAGCAGTGGTGACGAACCCATGACCTCCACGGTTTCGCCACCGGCGCGCGAATCGCTCGGCACGCGCATCGGCGCGATGGTCTCGCGCTACCGCAACGTGCTCATCACCTTCGTGCTGCTGTTCGCCGGTTGGGAGATCGCGGTGCACGTGCTGAAGGCGCCGCGCTACATCATGCCTGCGCCGAGCGCGGTGTGGGAGGGTTTCCTGTCGCAGCCGGGCCGGATGCTCTGGAACACCTGGGTCACCGTGCAGATCATCGTCGTCGGCTACGCCGTCGCCGTGCTGGTCAGCATTCCATTGGCGCTGCTGATCGCCTTCTCGCGCTTCGTGCAGACCACGCTCTATCCGTTGCTGGTGGTCTTCCAGATCATCCCGAAGATCGCGGTGGCGCCGCTGTTCATCGTCTGGTTCGGCTTCGGCTTCATGCCGAAGGTGATGCTGGTGTTCCTGCTCTCGTTCTTCCCGATCGTGATCAGCGCCATCGCCGGCTTCCGCTCGCTCGATTCGGACGTCGAGGACTTCGCGCGCTCGACCGGGGCGGGAGCGTGGCAGATGTTCCTCAAGATCCGGCTGCCGCAGTCGCTGCCGAGCATCTTCACCGGCCTCAAGGTCGGCGCGGCGATGGCCGCCACGGCCGCGGTGGTGGCGGAGTTCGTCGGCTCCGACGCCGGGCTCGGCTACCTGATCCTCGAGTACAACGGCTTCATCGAGACCGCGAAGGTGTTCGCGGCGATCATCCTGCTCTCTCTGGTCGGCCTCGCGATCTACTACCTGGTCGAGGCGGTGGAGAGGCTCGCCATTCCCTGGCACGTCTCGCAGAACAAGGCGGACGCGACGGGGCCGAACTGACCAACGAACCCGCCGTCGACGGAGACGGGGGACACTCAAAGGAGGAACTGACCGTGACGACACGTTTGCGCCTACTCCTCGTGGCAGGCCTCTTCGGCCTCGCCGCGAGCCCCGCGATCGCCCTCGACAAGGCGAGCCTGCGGCTCAACTGGGTGCTGATCGGCCAGCACCCTGCCTACTACCTCGGCGTCGAGCGCGGCTACTACCGCGACGAGGGCATCGACCTCACCATCAACGAGGGCCGCGGCTCCGGCGCCGCCGTGCAGCTCGTGGCGAACGGCGAGGACACCTTCGGCCTCGCCGACACCGGCGCGGTGATCGCCGGCCGTGCCAAGGGCGCGCCGGTCAGGGTGATCATGTCGCTGTTCCGCACCTCGAACCTGAGCGTCACCTGTGCCGCGGACGCCAACGTGCGCACGCTCGCCGACCTCTACGGCAAGAAGATCGCCGTGACGGCAGGCGACGCGCTGCACCAGATGTGGCCCGGCCTCGTCGGCGCCAACGGCCTCGACGAGAAGAAGATCAACCTCGTGTTCATGGACCCGGCCGCGAAGCCGGTTTCGGTGCTGCAGGGCCGCACGGAGTGCCTCCTCGGCGGCGTCGACGACCAGGCGGTCACCATCGAGACGCAGGGCCGCAAGGTGAACGTGATCCGCTTCGCCGACAACAAGTTCAACACGCTCACCGTCGCCGTCTTCACCAACGACAAGGTGATCAGCGAGAAGCCCGACCTCGTGCGTCGCTTCGTCCGGGCGACCGAGCGCAGCTGGAAGGCGGCGATGGAAGACCCGGCCGCGGCCATCAGGGCGGCGGCGAAAGCCAAGCCCGGCATCAACGAGAGCGTGCTGCGCGCGCAGATGGAGGCGAGCTTCAAGCTGATCCCGCCGCCGGACGGCGCGCAGATGGCCTTCGGCGTGGCGCCGGCCTCGTATTGGGACCAGACGCTGTCGATCCTGACCAAGTACCAGGGCATGAAGATCGAGGCGAAGGCCGCCGACCACTACGATTACAGCTTCGCCACCGGGAAGTAGCGGTCGCGTGATGCAGGCGCACGACGACGTCGCCGCGGCTGCCCCCGCCGCGACGGCTGCCATCTCCTGCGAGGGCGTGTCGAAGACGTTCCGGCGCGGCAGGGCCGAGGTGCACGCCCTCGACCGGGTCGATCTCGAGGTCCGGGACGGCGAGTTCGTCGCCGTGCTCGGCCCCTCGGGATGCGGCAAGAGCACGCTGATGCGCCTCGTCGCCGGGCTGGTCCCGGCCACGACCGGCCGGATCGCCATCGCGGGCACACCTGTCCAGGGCCCGCACACCGATCTCGGCATCGTCTTCCAGGCGGCCACGCTGCTCGACTGGCGCACCGTGCTCGGCAACGTGCTGCTGCAGCTCGAACTGCGGGGGCTCGACCCGAAGGCCTACGAAGCGCGCGCGATCGCGCTTCTGAAGGCGGTCGGGCTCGGCGACTTCACGGGCGCACTGCCGCGCGAATTGTCGGGGGGCATGAAGCAGCGCGCCGCGATCGTGCGTGCGCTGGTGCACGATCCGAAGATCCTGCTGATGGACGAGCCGTTCGGCGCGCTCGACGCGCTCACTCGCGAGCAGATGCGCATCGACATCGAGGACCTGTGGCTCGCGAGCCGCAAGACCGTGATGTTCATCACCCACTCGATCGACGAGGCGGTGCTGCTGGCCGACCGCGTGGTGGTGATGTCGCCGCGCCCGGGGCGGATCGAGCGGGTCATTCCGATCGACCTGCCGCGCCCGCGCGGGCTCGACGGCCGGCGGTTGGCGGGCTTCGCCGCGGCGAGCGACCTCATCACCGGCATCTTCCTCGACCGTGGCGTGCTGCACGGCACGCGCGGCGCCTTCTCGCAGAGCCTCCGGACGGGCGCTTGAGCCCGAAGGGCCGCCCCGAGGGCGAATCCGCCCCGAAGCGCGTTAGCGCGGAGGGAAGTCCAGTCAACGCCCCTGACGCGCTCGACTCCGCGCTCGCCACGCTGGTCGAGGTTCTGAACCGTCACCCGCGGCTAGCGATCGCCGTGTCCGGCGGCGTCGACTCGATGACGCTCGCCCACGTCGCCCAGCGGCACTCACGCACGCAGGCGACGATGTTGCACGCCGCGGGCCCGGCGGTGCCGGCCGCTGCGCGCGGGCGTGTCGAGACGCACGCCGCCCGCCACGGCTGGACGCTGGTCGTGCTCGACGCCGGCGAGTTGGCCGACGCACGCTACCGCGCCAACCCGGTCGAC
>CAYQAF010000285.1:0-3803 GCA_964415375.1 uncultured Alcaligenaceae bacterium | reverse complement strand
CGGCCGGACGAAACGATTCTCGAGGCCTACCTGTCGACGATCCAGGGATCGATCTCGCACCAGACCTTGGCGTTGGGGCTACGGGTGCCGAGAAGGTTGAGGTAGTAGGTCAGCGCGATTTCCGGGGACGTCCCCTCGTTCTTCTTGTCGAACGTGACGACCAGTTCCTTCCCACTGTTCGAGACGCGGGCGCTCTTGATCCGATCTCCGGGATCCCTGGCAGGGTCGCGCGCGTCCCCGCGGAAATAGATCGCGCCCTTGTAGTCGAACTCCTTGGAGAACTCGTAGGGGGAGGCTTCGTCAAGCGTCCACGTCAGCCTGCGCTGACCACGGTTGCCGGTGAGGACCATCGTATCGATGGCGGACTTCTGGAAGACGCACCCGCTTCCGACCGAAATGGTAAGTCCGCAATCCCCAGTGCAGATCTTGTCGACCGTGAGGCCGCGGCCGATGAAGTGGTTTCCGCCGCAGCCCGCGACCAGTGCGGAGGCAAGCGCTATCGCAAACGACGTCGTGCTTTTCATCTGGATCTCCCCGTTTCGCCGGCGCGCAAACGCGCCAACCGGCTCAAGACGCATCTGGACCTAGTCCAGTATCCACGGATCAAGCGCCGGGCAGAACGCCCCGCCGTCGCGCCGCACGTGCATGCCGTAGCGCAGCCAGGTACCCCGGCCATCGCGGTGGAAGTCGATCTCGAGCTTCTTCCCGTTGCCGGTGACCTTGACGTTGCGCAGCCTCGAGGCGTCGCCGGACTTGGTGAAGAACGCGAAGGCCGCGGGCTCCTCCGAGAAGCGGAACCCGTCGGTGACGATTGTCCAGACCAGCTTGCGCTGCCCCATCGGGCCCGAGTCGAGCAGGATCTGCTCCCACGCGCCGCTGCTGATGACGCACGCGTCGGAGATGCGCACCGGCATCTCGCAGACCTGCGTGTTGCAGACCTTCCTCGTCGCCGTCGTATCGAACGCGGAGGGCTTCGTCGCGTCCATCGGCGACACGCAGCCGGCGAGCGCCGCACCCGCGGCCAGTGCCGCAAGGGCCTTCACGATTCGCATCGTTCCTCCCCGGAGATCGCCCGGAAGCAGCGGCGATCCGGCGCATTGTGGGTCAACGCTCGCGCGGATGCAATCGTCCAAACATGCCGGCTGGCCGTGTAAACGACGGCGACACAGGTCGCCGAGCATCGGACCGAGGACGCGAGACTAGGCCCCGTCGAGGGCGACGACCGCGAAGCTCGCGAGCCAGTGGGCACCCATGTAGTCGCCGCTTTGCAGCCCATCCAACCCGGCGAGGCGGTGCACGGCGGCAGCCTCGGTCGCCACGGCGATGCGGGGATCACCCGGCGGCAGGGCATCGGCGACGCCGTCGAAGCACCACGCGCGGGAGAGTGAAAGACCGTCGAGGTGCACGATTTGCGGGTCGCTGCGGTCGGTCGGAATCGCCGGCGTGAACAGTGCCGCCGGCTCCCCGGACATGAACCAGGGCAGGAAGCGCCCGAGCCACGCGGCGAACTCGTCCCGTTCCAGCAAGCGCCGCATCAAGTCGGCCTCGACCAGTGCCGGCGACAGGAAGTCCGACCCCGACGGCTCCCACGCGGCCGGATAGTCGCGATCGTCGCCGAACCACGCGCGCGCCTTCGCTTCGCACAGCGCGAGCAGTGCCGGCTCGTTGCAGGCCCGCGCGTAGTCGATCGCGAATGCGAGTCCGAACGCGCTGTTCGAGTGCACGCCGCCCCGCAGGGGCTGCGCGGCCTTGGGCAGATAGTCGTGATAGCGCGCGACGAATGCCTGCGCGAGCGGCGCGAGGTTCACCCGCCAGCGTGCGAAGTCCGCGCCGGCGCCACGTCCGAGCTCCTCGGCGAGCTTCAGGAGCCACGCCCAGCCGTAGGTGCGCTCGAACGACCTGGCGCCGGGGCGCGCGAGGTAGGCGACCTCGCCCGCGATCGCTGCCGCGGAGAGGTGCCGGTCAAAGCGTGCGGCGATCGCCGGTGCCTCGGGCAGCGACGGGAACTTCCGCAGCAACCGCGCCAGCAGCCAGTGCATGTGCACGCACGAGTGCCAGTCGTAGCTGCCGTAGAACGCAGGGTGCAGCGTGCGCGGGAACGACACGTCGCCCGGGCCGTCGAGCACGTGCTCGGGCTTGTTGGGATACTCGCGGACGACGTTGTCGAGCGCAATCCGGGCGAAGCGCGAGGCGAGCGCGGGCGCGAGCATGCGTCGGCTCAGGCGTCCGACGCCTCGGCCGTCGCGCTCTCGCGAGAAGCGCGCTTGCGCTCGTGCTCCTTGAGGAACCGCTTGCGGATGCGGATCGACTGCGGCGTGACCTCGACGAGCTCGTCGTCGGCGATGAACTCGACCGCGTACTCGAGCGTCAGCTGGATCGGTGGCGTGAGCAGGATCGCGTCGTCCTTGCCGGAGGCGCGCACGTTGGTGAGCTGCTTGCCTTTGATCGGGTTCACCACCAGGTCGTTGTCGCGGCTGTGGATGCCGATCACCATGCCCTCGTAGAGCATCTCGCCGGGCGACACGAACATCCGCCCCCGCTCCTGCAGCTTCCACAGCGCGTAGGCGACCGCCGCGCCGTCCTCCTGCGAAATCAGCACGCCGTTGCGGCGCTCGGGGATCTCGCCCTTGACCGGAGAGTAGCCATCGAAGACGTGGCTCATCAGTCCGGTGCCGCGCGTCAGGTTCATGAACTCGCCCTGGAACCCGATCAGCCCCCGCGCCGGCATGCGGTACTCGAGGCGCGTGCGGCCGCGACTGTCGGACTCCATGTGGGTGAGCTCGCCGCGGCGGCTGCCCAGCTCCTGCATCACCGCGCCCTGGTGCGCGTCCTCGACGTCGACGGTGAGGAACTCCCAGGGCTCGTTGACCACGCCGTCGATCGTGCGCAGCACGACGCGCGGCCTCGACGCCGCGAGCTCGTAGCCCTCCCGGCGCATGTTCTCGATCAGGATCGTGAGGTGCAGCTCGCCTCGCCCCGACACCAGGAATACGTCGGTGTCTTCGGTGTCCTCGACGCGCAACGCCATGTTGGTGAGGAGCTCGCGCTGCAGACGTTCGCGGACGTTGCGGGACGTGACGAACTTGCCCTCGCGTCCGGCGAGCGGCGAGGTGTTGACCTGGAAGTACATCGACAGCGTCGGCTCGTCGACGGCGATCGGCGGCAACGCCTCGGGGGCGTCCAGCGGCGTCAGCGTCGTCCCGATGGTGAGGTCCTCGACGCCGGTGACCATCACGATGTCGCCGGCCTCGACCTCGTCGACGGGGGACCGCTCGAGACCCTTGAACGTGAACACCTGCGCGAGCTTCGCCTTGCGGGGCGCCATGCCCTCGGCGAGCGGGCCGTGCAGCACCGCGACGTCCTGCCCGGCGCGCATGCGCCCGCGCCGGATGCGGCCGATGCCGAGCCGGCCGAGGTAGCTCGAGTAGTCGAGCGCGGCCACCTGGAACTGCAGCGGGCCCTCCGGATCGCCGACGGGCGCGGGCACGCGCGCGAGGATCGCCTCGAACAGCGGGCGCATCGTCTTGCCCGCGCGCGCTTCTGCCGTGTCGGCCGCGCCGCTCGCGGCCTTGGCGACCGCCACGTCCGTGGTCGCCCAGCCGTTCAGGGCGGACGCGTACACCACCGGGAAGTCGAGCTGGTGCTCGTTCGCGCCGAGGCGATCGAACAGCTCGAACGTCGCATTCACGACCCACTCCGGTCGCGCGCCGGGACGGTCGACCTTGTTCACGACGACGATCGGCGACAGCCCCTGAGCGAGCGCCTCCATCGTGACGAAGCGCGTCTGCGGCATCCGTCCCTCG
>CAYQAF010000284.1:0-3812 GCA_964415375.1 uncultured Alcaligenaceae bacterium | reverse complement strand
ATGCCGAAGTTGCAGTGCATCGACTCGTCGCGCAGGATGTACTGGTACTGCTCGGAGCTGCCGGTCATCTTGTTCTGCCGGCCCATCGCGAGGATCTGCACGAAGCCGACGTAGAAGAACAGCCCCTCCATGATGCAGGCGAAGACGATCAGGCTCTTCAGGAGCTGCTGGTCGGCCTCGTCGGTGCCGGTCTTGAAGGCCGGGTTGGTCAGCACCTCGATGAACGGGATGAGGAACTCATCCTTGTCGCGGATCGAAGAGATCTCGTGATAGGCGTTGAAGATCTCGCCCTCGTCCAGTCCCAGGCTCTCGACGATGTACTGGTAGGCGTGGGTGTGGATCGCCTCCTCGAAGGCCTGCCGCAGCAGGTACTGGCGGCACTCCGGCGCCGTGATGTGCCGGTAGGTGCCGAGCACGATGTTGTTGGCGGCAAGGCTGTCCGCGGTGACGAAGAAGCCGAGGTTGCGCTTGACGATCAGCCGCTCGTCGTCGGTGAGGCCACCCGGGTTCTTCCACAGCTCGATGTCGCGCTGCATGTTGATCTCCTGCGGCATCCAGTGGTTCGCGCAGCCCGCGAGGTACTTGTCCCACGCCCAACGGTACTTGAACGGCACGAGCTGGTTGACGTCGGCCTGGCCGTTGATGACGCGCTTGTCCTCGAGGCGCACGCGACCCGTCGGGATCGATGGCTGCTGGCGATCGACGTCGAGGTCGTGCACCGGCTCGCGCGAGAGGATGCCGCCGGCGCCCTGCGCGCGGATCGTGTCGGGCGTAGCCGCATGCGCGGGGAGCCCCGGGGCGGGGGAGAGATCGTCTTCGAACGTCAGCATTTCGTGTGTCTCCTGCGGCCTGCCTGCACAGGCCTTGGTGTCGCTTCGGGGCGCCGCGGTCGCGCCCGGTTCAATTCATCGCCTTCAGCTTCTCGTAGAGGAACTCGGGCGCGAAGTCCTGGCCGGACAGCCACGCGATCGACGACAGTCCGTAGTCCAGGTAGAACTGCGAGAAGTGCGATCGGTCCCGCAACGGCTCCAGCGACTCGCCGTGCAGCTCGTCCGCGAGGTCCACGACACCCTTCCGCCCATCGTTGAACTCCAGCCAGACCTTGTAGTCACCCATGTACTTCGCCTCGATCACGTGCCGGGGCGTCTGCTCGTAGCGGGCCAACGGCGGCCTCCCTTTCGTGAAGTTGACGAACGCGCCAAGCGCTGCCCGGAAAAACCGGCGCGCGACGCGAGCCGCGTGCGTCGCGCGCCTTCCGGTCGTGCGTCGCGGGACGTCCGGGTTTTGTTCCCGTATCCGTCCTGCCGGCACCTCCGCGCCGCGGCGTTCTCTCGTCTGCCGCGATCACCGGTGCCGTATCGGGTGGCCTTGCCTGGATGCGCGTGCAACTTCTGGGATTCCTGTCCGGGTCCGCGCTCCGGTCCTGCCGTGCCGCCCACCGAGTTCCTGATCCCTTCCGTCCTCCCGTCAGCCTGCGAGGCCCAACAGCCCCCGCGAGGGTCCGTCGTTCACGTTCGCCGCCGGGCGGTAGGTCGAGACCAGGCCGGCGACGATGTTCTTCAGCACGTCGTCCGACGTGCACGGCAATGCGGCGTACGAGACGAAGAGACCCGTGCCCGCCCGCGGATGGGCGATCCAGCGTCCGAACGCCTGGTGCGTCGCCGCGACCGCGCGCGCCGCAAGGTTGGCGGCGTGGCCGAAGTAGATCGGCTCGAACGGGCAGGGCGTCCACGTCGCGTTCACCACCTGCACCGCGTACATCCCGGCGCAGGTCGGTGCGCTCGGCGTCGAGAACGACGCCGGCGCCGAGAACAGCCAGCCGCCGTAGCGCACGGTGCGATCGGTCGACCCGGGACTGAAGGAGAGCGGCAAGGGAGCCTCCGCGGGCGTCGCGCGCCGGACCCGCCTACTGGCAGGCCTCGCACGTGGGATCGGAGCGATCGCCGCCCGTTTGCACGGGCTTAACTTCCGCCCATGCGCGGAAGTTAGCGATCGCCGCTGCCCGACGTTCGGCATGCCTCATTGGCATGCCTCACACGTCGGGTCGTCAATCGCGCAGAACTTCGGCGCCTCCGATTCCCCGGCGGCGCCCGACGCCGCGGTGCCCTTCGCCGTCGCCGCCGACGCGATACCGCCCGACGCCGTCACCGCGTTCAGCTCACCGCCACGGCCCGTGGACTTCTCGGCCGACGTCGCGGCGAGCGTGCGCAGGTAGTAGGTGGTCTTCAGCCCGCGCAACCAGGCGAGCTTGTAGGTCTCGTCGAGCTTCTTGCCCGACGCCCCGGCCATGTAGATGTTGAGGCTCTGCGCCTGGTCGATCCACTTCTGGCGGCGCGCGCCGGCCTCGACGATCCACGTGGTCTCGACCTCGAAGGCGGTGGCGTAGAGGTTGCGCAAGCTCGCCGGGACGCGGTCGATCTTGGCGAGCGAGCCGTCGAAGTACTTGAGGTCGGACACCATCACGTCGTCCCAGAGGTCCAGCTCCTTCAGGTCCTGCACCAATTGCTCGTTCACGACCGTGAACTCGCCGGAGAGGTTCGACTTGACGTAGATGTTCTGGTAGTCGGGCTCGATCGACGCGGACACGCCGATGATGTTGGAGATCGTCGCCGTCGGAGCGATCGCCACGCAGTTCGAGTTGCGCATGCCGTGCTCGCGGATGCGCGCGCGCAGCGCTTCCCAGTCCATCGTCGACGACTCGTCCGTCTCGACGTAGCCGCCGCGCTCGTCGCGCAGCAGCTTGAGCGAGTCCTGCGGCAGGATGCCGCGGTCCCAGAGGCTGCCGCCGAACGAGCTGTACCGACCACGCTCCTCGGCCAGCTCGGTCGAGGCCCAGTAGGCGTGGTAGCAGACGGATTCCATCGACGCGTCGGCGAAGCGCATCGCGTCGTCCGACGCGTAGGGAACCCGCAGCAGGTGCAGGCAGTCCTGGAAGCCCATGATGCCGAGTCCCACCGGACGGTGCTTCAGGTTGCTGTTGCGCGCCTTCGCCACCGCGTAGTAGTTGATGTCGATCACGTTGTCGAGCATGCGCATCGCCGTCGTGATGGTGCGCGCGAGCTTCGCCTGGTCGAGCTGCCAGCCCCCGTCGATCCTCGTCATGTGGGCGAGCAGGTTCACCGAGCCGAGGTTGCAGACCGCGATCTCGGTGTCGCTGGTGTTGAGCGTGATCTCGGTGCACAGGTTGCTGCTGTGCACCGTGCCGACGTGCTGCTGCGGCGAGCGGACGTTGCAGGCGTCCTTGAAGGTGATCCAGGGGTGGCCGGTCTCGAACAGCATCGAGAGCATCTTGCGCCACAGCTGCACTGCCGGGATCCGCTTGTACAGCTTGAGCTCGCCGCGGGCGACCTTGTCCTCGTAGCGCGTGTAGGCCTCCTCGAAAGCGCGGCCCCACTTGTCGTGCAGGTCGGGCACGTCCGAGGGCGAGAACAGCGTCCAGTCGCCGCCCTCGACGACGCGCTTCATGAACAGGTCGGGGATCCAGTTCGCGGTGTTCATGTCGTGCGTGCGGCGGCGGTCGTCGCCGGTGTTCTTGCGCAGCTCGAGGAACTCCTCGATGTCGAGGTGCCAGGTCTCGAGGTAGCAGCAGACGGCGCCCTTGCGCTTGCCACCCTGGTTCACCGCCACCGCCGTGTCGTTGACCACCTTGAGGAACGGCACCACGCCCTGGCTCTTGCCGTTGGTGCCCTTGATGTGCGAGCCCATCGCGCGCACGTTGGTCCAGTCGTTGCCGAGGCCGCCGGCGAACTTGGACAGCAGCGCGTTCTCCTTGATCGCCTCGTAGATGCCGTCGAGGTCGTCGGCGACCGTCG
>CAYQAF010000283.1:0-3813 GCA_964415375.1 uncultured Alcaligenaceae bacterium | reverse complement strand
TTCCTGCCGCTGATCGCGGTGAACTGCGTGATCCTCGGCGGCTCGCTGTTCATGCAGGAGCGCGAGTACACGTTCGCCGAGAGCGTCGTCTTCGCGCTGGGCTCGGGGCTGGGCTTCGCCGTCGCTATCGTCGCGCTCGCCGGCATCCGCGAGAAGATGACCTACTCCAACGTCCCCGGTGGCTTGAAGGGCCTCGGCATCACCTTCGTGGCGACGGGCCTGATGTCGATGGCGTTCATGGTGTTCTCGGGCATCCAGTTCTAGGCGCGGCGGAACAACCATGACCGAAATCGTCGCCGGCGTCGTCGTCTTCACCGCCGTCGTGCTCGCGCTCGTCCTGCTGCTGCTCGGCGCGAAGCGCAGGCTCGTGCCGTCCGGCGACGTCACGATTACGATCAACGAGGACGCCTCGAAGGCGCTCCGGGTCGCATCCGGCGACACGCTGCTGCAGGTGCTCGCCCGCCGCCACATCTTCGTGCCCTCGGCCTGCGGCGGCAAGGGCTCGTGCGGCGTCTGCAAGGTCAACGTACGCGAGGGCGGCGGGTCGATCCTGCCGACGGAGACCTCGTTCGTGTCGCGCGGGGAGCAGAAGCGCGGCTGCCGCCTCGCCTGCCAGGTCAAGGTCAAGCGCGACATGAGCATCGAGGTTGCGCCCGAGATCTTCGAAGTGCGCAAGTGGCAGTGCACGGTGCTGGGGAACCGCAACGTGTCGACGTTCATCAAGGAGCTGAAGCTCGCGCTGCCCGAGGGCGAGGACGTGCCCTTCCGCGCCGGCGGCTACGTGCAGATCGAGTGCCCGCCGCACGAGATCGCCTTCAGGGAGTTCGACATCGATCCCGAGTTCCGCGAGGAGTGGGACCGCTTCGACCTGTGGCGCTTCCGCTCGGTCGTCACCGAGCCGGTCGAGCGCGCGTACTCGATGGCCAACTACCCGCTCGAGCGCGGCATCCTGCTGTTCACGATTCGCATCGCCTTCGCGCCCGACTACCGCGAGGACATCCCGCCGGGCAAGATGAGCCCCTGGCTGTTCAACCTGAAGCCCGGCGACAAGGTCACCGTGTCGGGGCCGTACGGCGAGTTCTTCGCCCGCGACACCGAAAACGAGATGTGCTTCGTCGCCGCCGGCGCCGGCATGGCGCCGATGCGCGCGCACATCTTCGACCAGTTGCTGCGGCTCAAGTCGAAGCGCAAGATGACGTTCTGGTACTCGGCCCGCAACCTGAAGGAGTCGTTCTATCGCGAGGAGTTCGACCGCCTCGCGGCCGAGCACCCCAACTTCGAGTGGCACCTCGTGCTCTCGGAGCCGCGCCCCGAGGACCACTGGACGGGCCCGGTCGGTCTCGTGCGGCACAACGTGCTGCGCGACCTGTACCTGAAGAACCACCCGGCGCCCGAGGACATCGAGTACTACCTCTGTGGCCCGAAGGTGATGAACGACGCGGTGATCAGGCTGGCGATGGACCTGGGCGTCGACCGCGAGCACATCCTTCTGGACGATTTCGGCTGACCTGCACGAGGAGAGGCCATGCACACCCTCATTTCCGCCGTTGTCGCGAGCAAGGCGAGCGACCGCGTTGTCACCGTCGATGCGGGCGCGACCGTTGCGGACGCCGTCACGGCGATGGTCACCGAGCGCGTCGGCGCGATCCTCGTGAAGAACGAGGACGAGCTGATCGAGGGCATCTTCACCGAGCGGGACCTGCTCACCCGCGTCGTGCACGCGGGCCGCGATCCCAAGTCGACGCCGATCTCGATGGTGATGACCCGCGACGTCCGCTTCGTCTCGCCGGGAACGACCGTCGAGGCGGCGCTGTCCCTCATGCACGTGAACCGCCACCGGCACCTGCTGGTCATCGACGGCCCCAAGGTCCACGGCCTCGTGTCGATCGGCGACCTCGTCCGCCAGGTGATCGAGCGGGGCGAAGGCCGTTTCGAGGCGGCGGTTCGCCAGGCCGGCGGCGAGCCCGAAAAAACCTGATCCGGAGCACCCCATGGACGCGCTGATCTCCCCCCGTCGACGCTCGCTCGTGGCCGGGCTCGCCTCGGCCTCGCTCCTCGCGGCATGCGGCGAGCGCAGGAGCCTCCACGCGGCGCCCGCCGTCGAGTTCCGCGGTCCCGCGATGGGCTCGGCCTACACGCTGAAGATCGCCGGCGCGACCGGCGTCGCACCGGCGGCAGCCCACGAGGCCGTGCACGACGCGCTGCAGGCGATCGAGCGACTGATGTCGACCCACCTCGCCGACTCCGAGCTCTCGCGCCTCAACCGCGCGCCGGCCGGCACGCCGTTCCCGCTGTCCGCGGACACCTTCGCCGTGCTCGCACTCGCAGGAGAGATTGCCCGGGACACGGATGGCGCCTTCGACGTCACTGTCGCGCCGCTCGTCGATGCCTGGGGCTTCGGTCCGTCGCGCGACCGGCGCGTCGTCGCCGAGGACGAGCGTCGCGCGCTGCTCGCCCGCATCGGGCGGGACCGGCTCGCGCTCGACGCCGATCGGCGCGCGGCCGTCAAGGCGCGCGCGGACGTGTCCGCCGACCTGTCGGCGATCGCCAAGGGCTACGGCGTCGACCACGCGGCGCATGCGCTCGACGCGCTCGGCGTCGCCAACTACATGATCGAGGCGGGCGGGGAGGTGCGCACGCGCGGCCGCAATGCCGAGGGAGCGCCCTGGCAGATCGCGATCGAGGCGCCGGATGCGTCACCGCAGAAGCCCTGGTTCGTCGTCCCGATGTCGGATCTGTCGCTCGCGACCTCGGGCGACTACCGGATCTTCTTCGAGCAGGACGGGCGCCGGTACTGCCACGAGATCGACCCGGAATCGGGGCGACCGGTCGACGACGGCGTGGCCTCGGTGTCGGTGGTGGCGCCGGACTGCGCGCGCGCCGACGCGCTGGCGACCGCGCTGATGGTGATGGGCGAAACACGGGGCACCGCATTCGCCACCGAGCGCGGCATCGCCGCCTACTTCATCGTCCGCGACGGTCAGCACCTGCGGGTACGGGCCACGCCGGCCTTCGCCGCGCTGGGCGGGCGGCGCATCGCCTGATGGACGCGACCGCGCTGCTGCCGGTGTTCCTCGCCGCACTCGCGATCCTGGGCATCGCGGTTGCAGCGATGGCCATCGGCGTGATGATGAAGCGCCCCTGCCTGCGCGGATCGTGCGGGGGGCCGGCGGTGACCGGCCCCGGCGGGCAGAAGCTTTCCTGCGAGACCTGCCCGAACCGCAAGCGTTAGGGGCGCGCGGCACGCGGCGGCCGGGGCGCGTACGATGAGCCCGAAGGGTCACCCCGAGGGCGAATCAGCCCCGAAGCGCGTCAGCGCGGAGGGTAGTCCACTGAGCCCGAAGGGCCGCCCCGAGGGCGAATCAGCCCCGAAGCGCGTCAGCGCGGAGGGTAGTCCAGCGAGCCCGCACGCAGCCGGCCGCAAGGGAGAACACATGCGTCAGGATCGCCAGCGCCTGCTGGAGGCGCTGCACACGTTCGAGCACGGCAAGGTGGTCACGGCGAGCGAGGCGGTCGCGCTGATCCGCGACGGCGACACGCTGGCCACCACCGGCTTCGTCGGCATCGGCTTCGCCGAGAACATCGCCGTCGCGATCGAGGAGCGCTTCCTCGCCACGTCGAAGGACGACCCGCACGGCGTCGGCACCCCGCGCGACCTCACGCTGGTGTACGCCGCCGGACAGGGCGACGGCAAGGAGCGCGGCCTCAACCACCTCGGCCACGAGGGCCTCGTCAAGCGCGTGATCGGCGGGCACTGGGGCCTCGTGCCCAAGCTGCAGGCCCTCGCCGTCGGCGGCCAGATCGAGGCCTACA
>CAYQAF010000282.1:0-3832 GCA_964415375.1 uncultured Alcaligenaceae bacterium | reverse complement strand
TCGGGGCTGCCGGCGGAGCTCGCGCCGCTCGTGCAGGCGACGAACCGATTCTTCGACCGCTTCCGTCACACGCTGGAGCACGAGCGCCGCCTGACCGCCGACGCCGCGCACGAGCTGCGCACGCCGCTGGCGGCGCTGCGCGCACAGTGGGAAGCGATGCGCGTCGCCGGCGACGATGCAACGCGCAAGGCGGCGTTCCGCCAGGTCGGCGCGGGCATCGACCGGCTCTCGCACGTGCTGGCGCAACTGCTCGCGCTCTCCGGCGTCGACAACCGCGCACCGACACACTTCACGGCGATGGTGGACTGGCGCCGCGCGGTGCAGGATGCGCTTTCCGACTGCCTGCCGCTCATCGAGGCCAGGGGCAGCGAGGTGGCGGTCGAGTGGCCCGCGGACGACGCGCCGGCGATGCCCATCACCGGCGACCGCGCGCTGATCGCCCTGCTGCTGCGCAACCTGGTCGACAACGCGTTGCGCTACGCGCCACCCGGTTCCACGGTCACCGTGCGGCTTACCCCGGAAACGCTCGTCGTCGAGGACGACGGGCCCGGACTGGCAACCGAGGTGCTGTCGCGGCTGGGCGATCGTTTCTTTCGGCCGGCCGGGCAGGCGGCGCCGGGCAGCGGGCTCGGCGTGTCGATCGTGCGGCGCGTGGCCGAGCTGCACGGCCTCACGGTGCGCTTCGCCAATCGCGCACCGCCGGCGAGGGGCCTGCGCGTCGAGGTGACGCGCAGGGGGTAGCGCGGTGCTTAGGCGCCGCCACGAAGTTACTTCGCCTCGCCGCGCGCCTTCGCGAGCAGTACCTTCGCCTCGTCGCGCCGGCCGGCGTCGGCCAGGTCGCGGCCGGGCCGCGCGGGTGCGCCGAGCGCGCGCTCGAGATAGGCGACCGCGTCCGCGGGCTTGCCGGTCTCGATCAGGTACTCGCCGTAGAAGTAGTTGGGATCGATCCCGCGCGGGTTGATCGCCAGCGCCTTCTGCAAGAGTTCCTGGGCCTTGACCTTGTCGCCGAAGCCGACCGGCCAGCCGGGCACCTTGTAGTAGAGCACGCCGAGGCTGTTGTACGCCGAGCCTTCGAGGGCCTCCGGCTGCATCCTGAGCGCGCCCTCGTAGAGCGTCTTTGCCTGCTTGACCAGACCGAGGGCGCCCAGGCCACCCTTCGCGCCCGCAAGCGACGACACCACGATGCCTTCCCAGATCAGCGGCTCGGCACGGTCGGGGAACGCGACGGAGACCTTGCGCGCCTTGGCCGCGAGCGCCTCGAAGCGCGCCTCCTGTTCCTTGGTCGGGACCTGGTACTTCACCGTTTCCCACTCGTGCTGCAGATCGGCGACGGCGTCGTCGACGGGGGCGGCGTAGGTGGCGCCGTTGCAGAGGAACGCGCCGAACGCGATGAGCGCGGCAGCCTTGAGTCGGATGTTCATCGGGCAATCTCCTTGGGAAGGTCGGGAATCGCGGCCGGCCGGGCGAGCGCGGCGCGGTGCTTCGCGAATGCGCCATCCAGCCAGCGGGGTACGAGGCCGTTCAGGCGCACCGCGAGGCGCTCGGGAAAGCCGAGCTGGCGCTCGGCGGTACCACGCTCGATCATGCGCAGGATCGCCACGGCGACGACTTCGGGGGAGTCCTCGCGCGTGCCGGTGGCGCGGTTGAACGCTGCGACACGATCGCTGTTGAAGGCGGTCTTCGTCGTGCGCGGGGCGAGGTACAGGACGTCGACGCGCGAACCGGCGAGCTCGCGGCGCAGCGCCTCGGTGAATCCGCGCAGCCCGAATTTGCTTGCCGCGTAGACGGAGAAGCCGGGCAGCCCGAGGCGCCCGAGCGTCGAGCCGACGTTGAGGACGACTGCGTGCGGCTGCGACCCCAGGTGCGGCAGCAGCGTGCGCGTGAGCGCGATCGGCGCGACCAGGTTGACGCCGATCACGCCGGCGATCGCAGCGTCGTCCATCTCGCCGAGTGCGCCGAAGCAGGGCGTGCCCGCGTTGTTGACGAGCACGTTCGCGCGGCGCGCCACTGCGAGGTCGCGCAGCTGCGCGCGGCCGGTCGCGGTGGTGAGGTCGGTGGCGAAGGCCGCCACCTGGTCGCCCGCGCCGAGCTTGTCGGCCAGCCTGGTCAGCCGGTTTCCATCGCGGGCGACGAGCAGCACGCGCGCGCCGGCGGCGACCAACGCGCGGGCCGTCGCGGCGCCGATGCCGCCGGAGGCCCCGGTGAGCACGACCGAGCAGTCGGAGAGCTTCATGCTGCGAGCTCCGTGCTGCGTCCCGCGTCGGACGTGACGGCCGGCAGCGGCAGGCCGCGGAACACGTCTCCGTAGAGCCTGTAGAACATCTTCGCCGCGTGCGTCACCGCCGCACGGTCGCGGGCATCGTCGAGCGTGTCGAGCAGCCGGGCGAGGTGCCTGGTGTGCTGCTGGTCGAGCGTGCCGTGCGAGCGCAGGTAGCTGAACGCGCTGGCCGGGAGGCCCAGGTTGTCCTGGATGCGATCCGCGGCGAGGAGCGCGAGCGCGACGCTCGTGCCTTCCAGCACGTGCACCATGCCGAGGAAGCCGATCGGGTTGCCGCGCGCGATGCCGTCGTAGGCGTAGGCGACCATCAGCTCGGTGGCCGGCGAGGGAGAGCCCCGTCGCACCGCTTCCGCGTCGCCGCAACAAGCCGCGATGTCGGCGAGGATCCACTCGTCGTGGCCGGCCTCCTCCTCGATGTACTCGTCGAGCGCGGGCTCCATCCACGCGAGCCGCGCAGGCAGGCGCGCACGGCAGGCCTGCAGCAGCGGCACGGTGTGGCGGACGTGGTGGTAGGCCTCGGTCAGGAACGCGCGGTAGCTCTCGACCGACACCTCGCCGCGCAGCGTGCCCTGGATGATCGGCGCGCTGACAAGGGTGGCGCGGTCCGGCGCGGTTTCGGCCTGCAGTTCTTCACTGAATGACATCGAATTCCCTCGTCTGCGCTGCAGCGAGCTCTGCTGCGTGAATGCGTGCGATGGCGTCGCGCAGCGGCCGCCCGTTGGCCGTGCAGGTGCCGGCTTCCGGCGTGAATGGCACCTGGGCGCGTGCCCAGTGCGCGACGCGTGCGTAATCGGGCAACGCTTCGTTGGCGGCCGCCACCGCCGCGTCGAGTGCGGCGTCGGTCACGTCCGCCCGGGCCGGCCAGAGCACCGCGGAAAGGGCGGGCGCCCCGTCGCCGAAGACGACAGCCTGTACGATCGGGGGGAGTGATCGCATCGCCGTCTCGACCCACTCCGGTGAGACGTTGCGCCCGAAGCCGGTGATCAGCACGTGCTTTTTGCGGCCATGCACGTGGACGAAGCCGTCGGCGTCGATCGCGCCGAGATCGCCGGTGGGCCACCAGTCGTGCGGGTGTCGCGTCTCGCCGACATAGCCCAGCATCGGCGTCCCGGCGATCTCGATCTCGGCATCCGCGGCGACGCGGATCCTCGCGTGCGGCAGCGCGCGCCCGACGCTGCCGGGACGATCCGCACCGGGCAGGTTGAGCGTCTGTACCGACGATCCTTCGGATAAGCCGTAGCCCTCGTAGGCCGGCAGGCCGGCGGCGCGTGCCTCTCCGATCAGTGCTCGCCCGACCGCGGCGCCGCCGACGGCGACGAAGCGCAACTCCGCACGCGTGGTCGAGCCGGTGGCGGTGCGCCATGCGGCCCAGGCCCGCAGCATCTGCGGCAGGGTGATCACGCTGTGCGCGTGCTCGCGCCGAACCATCGCGTCGAGCGTGGCCGGATCGAAGCACGAGGATCCGGTGAGGCCGACCGCCGCGAGGGGCGGCACGACGATGCCCGACCCGTGCCAGAGCGGCGCGTACACGCCGGCGAGGTTCTCGAGCAGCAC
>CAYQAF010000281.1:0-3834 GCA_964415375.1 uncultured Alcaligenaceae bacterium | reverse complement strand
CGCGCTGCGCGCTCCGGGCCCGATTCGCCCTCGGGGCGGCCCTTCGGGCTCATGGTGGCACGCGCACCAGGAGCTCCTCGAGCACTCGCCGGTACAACGCGGCGAGACGGTCGACGTCGGCGACGGCGACGCGCTCGTTGATCTTGTGGATCGTCGCGTTGACCGGCCCGAGTTCGACCACCTCGCCGCAGATGTCCGCGATGAAGCGCCCGTCGGAGGTGCCGCCGGTGCAGGAGAGCATGGGCTCGAATCCGCACTCCGCCGCGATCGCGGCGGAGACGACCTCCACCAGCCGTCCGCGCGGCGTGAGGTACGGCTTGCCGGAGGAGGGGAACTCGAGCTCGTACTCGAGCCCGTGCCGCCGCAGCACCGCCTCGAGGCGCCCGACCAGGCTCTCGCGCGTGCTCGCGGTCGAGTAGCGCCAGTTGAACGAGAGCTCCAGCGTACCGGGAACGACGTTGGTCGCGCCGGTGCCGGCGTGCACGTTCGAGCACTGGAAGGTGGTCGGCGGGAAGTAATCGTTGCCGTCGTCCCAGCGCATCGCCGCCAGCTCCGCGATTGCGGGTGCGGCGAGGTGGATCGGATTGCGGACCTGCTCCGGATAGGCAACGTGCCCCTGGACGCCACGCACGCGGAGCACGCCCGACAGCGTGCCGCGACGTCCGTTCTTGATCATGTCGCCGAGCCGGTCCACCGACGAGGGCTCCCCGACGATGCACCAGTCGATGCGTTCGCCGCGCGCGGCGAGCCGCTCGACCACCTTCAACGTGCCGTCGGTGGCCGGTCCCTCCTCGTCGGAGGTGAGCAGGAGCGCGATCGACCCGCGATGGCGCGGGTGCGCTGCCACGAACTGCTCGGCAGCGGTGACGAACGCGGCGATCGACGCCTTCATGTCGGCCGCGCCCCGGCCGTAGAGCCAGCCGTCCCGGATCGCGGGCTCGAACGGATCGCTGTGCCAGGCGTCCAGAGGGCCGGGCGGCACGACGTCGGTGTGTCCGGCAAAGCAGAACAAAGGGGCTTCGGTGCCCCGGCGCAGCCACACGTTGGTGACGCCGCCGGAGGCGAGGACCTCGCCGGTGAAGCCCGCTTGCGCGAGCCGTCCCGCGAGGAGCGCCTGGCAGTCGCCGTCGTCCGGCGTGACGGAACGCTGCGCGATCAGCTCGCAGGCGAGCGCGAGCGCGGGAGACGGGCCACGATCCATGCGCCCGATGGTACCAAACGGAACTTCGGGTTCGGCGTCGGTTGCCGCCGGCATGCGACACCGAGCGCGGCTACGCGACTCAGTGCCGCTCGAGCATTCCGGCGTCGATCGACAGCGACGCGAAGTCGGCCTGCGGCCGCCGCGCCTTCTCACCCTTCGCGGACGACTCCATCGCGTCGACGCGCGAGTCGGGGTTGCTCTGGTTGATGAGCCAGGCGAGGTTGGTCGGCGAGTCGGAGGCGATCATCGCCTCGTCGTAGGTGATCCTGCCGTCGAGGTACATGCGGCAGAGCGCCTGCTCGAAGGTCTGCGATCCGGGATAGAGCGACTGCTCCATCGCCTCCTTGATCTGCGCGAACTCGCCGTTCTTGACGAGCTCGGCGATCAGCGCGGTGTTGAGCAGAATCTCGACCGCCGGCTGCTGGCTGCCGTCGACGTTCTTCACCAGGCGCTGGCAGATGATTGCGCGGAGGCCGATCGACAGGTCGGACAGCACCGCGGAACGCGCCTCGTAGGGGAACAGGTTGATGATCCGCGACAGCGCGTGGTAGCTGTTGTTGGCGTGGATCGTCGACAGGCACAGGTGGCCGGTCAGCGTGTGCAGCAGCGCGGACTGCATCGTCTCCTTGTCGCGGATCTCGCCGATCATGATGAGGTCCGGCGCCTCGCGCAGCGCATTCTGCAGCGCGAACTGGTAGTTCTGCGTGTCGACGTGGATCTCGCGCTGGTTGACCAGGCTCTGCTTGTGCTCGAACAGGTACTCGATCGGGTCCTCGATCGTCAGGATGTGGCCCGACCGCGTGTTGTTGCGGTGGTCGATCATCGCGGCGAGCGAGGTCGACTTGCCGGAGCCGGTCGCGCCGGCGATCAGGATCAGGCCGCGCTTCTCCATCACCAGGTCGAGCAGCACCGAGGGCAGCTTCAGCTGCTCGAACGGCGGGACCTTGTTGCGCACGAAGCGGATGACGAGCGAGATGGTGCCGCGCTGGCGGAAGATGTTGATGCGGAAGTTGCCGACGGCGCGGTCGAGGTGGGACAGGTTCATCTCCATCTCGTTCTCGAACTCGCGCGCCTGCTCCTTCGACATCAGCTCGTAGGCGATGCGCTGCACGGTCTCGACGTCCATCGACTGCGTGGACACCGGCTGCACGACGCCGTTGACCTTGATGTTGATCGGCGCGCCGCAGGAGATGAACAGGTCGGAGGCCTGCTTCTCCGCCATCAGCTTGAAGAGTCGGTCGAGGTACATGGAGTTCCCGCGGCTACAATCCGCTCGTTGGCCGGACGGGGCCGGCGCCCGCTATGAGAATGTCATAATTTCGGGGGATTTCCCACCGGCCGGCCGCCCGTTCGGCAGGTTCCCGGGCGCCATCCGACGGGCGACGCCGGCTCGCGACCACCCCAAACCCCCTCTTCAAAAGCAATTTCCATGCTCGCAATCATCGGCGGCAGCGGTCTGACCAAGCTTTCGACCCTCGCCATCGCGCGGCGCGAAGTCGTACGGACCCCGTACGGCGAACCCTCGTCGGCGCTGGTCTTCGGGCAGGTGGCGGGACGCGACGCCGTGTTCCTCGCGCGGCACGGGCACGGCCACACGATCCCGCCGCACCGCGTCAACTACCGTGCGAACCTGCGTGCGCTGAAGGACGCCGGCGCCACCGCCGTCGTCGCCGTGGCCTCCGTCGGCGGCATTCGCGGCCACGCGCCGGGCGAGCTGGTGCTGCCGCACCAGCTGATCGACTATACGTCCGGGCGCGCGCAAACGTACTTCGACGGCGGTGGACTGCCCGTCGTGCACGTCGACTTCACCCATCCCTACACCCCGGAGCTGCGGGCGGCCTGCCTCGACGCCGCGTCGGAGGCGGGCATCGCACTCACCAACGGCGGCGTGTACGGCGCGGTCAACGGGCCCCGGTTGGAGACGGCGGCCGAGATCGAGCGCATGGATCGCGACGGCGTGACGATGGTCGGCATGACCGGCATGCCCGAGGCCGCGCTTGCCCGGGAGCTCGAGTTGCCCTACGTCGCAATCTGCGTCGTCGTGAACCACGCCGCGGGCCGCGGCGACAGCACGCTCGCCATCTCGATGGAGGCGCTGGTGCAGACGCTCGAGAGCGGCATGGAAAAGGTGCGCGTGCTCCTCGAACTGATCGCGCCACGCCTCGGGCCCAAGCCACCGCCATGATCCGCGACATCCTGCGCATGGGCGATCCGCGTCTGCTCGCGCCTTCCGCCCGCGTCACGCGCGTGCCCTCTGCCGAGCTCGACGTGCTCCTCGTCGACTTGCGCGACACGATGCAGGCCGCCAACGGCGCCGGGCTCGCGGCGCCGCAGATCGGCGTACCGCTGCGCGTGGTGATCTTCGGGATCGAATCCAATCCCCGCTATCCGGACGCCCCTCCGGTGCCGTACACGGAGCTCGTCAACCCGGTGCTCACGCTGCTGGACGACGCGACCGAGGAAGGCTGGGAGGGCTGCCTGTCGGTGCCGGGATTGCGCGGCATCGTGCCGCGCTTCCGGCGCCTTCGCTACGAGGGTCTGGATCCGTCCGGCATGCCGATCCGGCGCGAGGTCGAGGGCTTCCACGCTCGCGTCGTCCAGCACGAGTGCGATCACCTCGACGGCATCCTCTA
>CAYQAF010000280.1:2785-3857 GCA_964415375.1 uncultured Alcaligenaceae bacterium | reverse complement strand
CACTGTCGATCAACCTGACCGGCGGCGTGTTCGTCAACCAGTCGGCGGCGTTCTCTGACTTTCACGGCACCGGGGCGAACCCGGCCGCCAACGCGGCATTGTGCGATGCCGCGTTCGTGGCCAGCCGGTTCCGCGTCGTGCAGCACCGCCGGCACGTCTGACCGTGGCGGCGATGAGCTACGAGCACATCCTGTTCGAGGTCCGTGACGGCGTCGCGCGGGTCACGCTCAACCGGCCCGACCGCCTGAACAGCTTCAACGACGCGATGCACGCCGAGTTGCGCGATGCGCTCGGCCACGTCCGTGGCGACGCGTCTGCGCGCGCGATGCTGCTGACCGGCGCCGGTCGCGGGTTCTGCGCCGGACAGGACCTGTCGGACCGTGCGGTGGCGCCCGGCGGAACGGCGGTCGACCTCGGTGCTTCGATCGAGCGCAACTACAAGCCGCTGGTGCTCGCGCTGCGTGCGCTGCCGATGCCGGTGGTCTGCGCGGTCAACGGCGTGGCCGCGGGCGCAGGCGCGAACATCGCGCTCGCCTGCGACATCGTGATCGCCGCGAAGTCGGCGAGCTTCATCCAGGCGTTCTGCAGGATCGGCCTCGTGCCCGACTCGGGGGGGACGTTCTTCCTGCCGCGGCTCGTCGGCACGGCCCGGGCGATGGGCCTCGCGCTCACCGGCGACAAGCTCTCCGCGGAGCAGGCGGCGGCGTGGGGACTGATCTGGAAGTGCGTCGACGATGCCGAGCTCGCGGCCGCCGCCGACGCGCTGGTCGCGCAGTTCGCGACCGGGCCGACGCGGGGACTCGCCGCGATCAAGCAGTCACTGCAGCGCTCCGGGGCAAACGACCTCGAGGCGCAGCTCGATCTCGAGCGCGACATGCAGCGTGCGCTGGGTTACGGCGACGACTACCGCGAAGGCGTGGCGGCGTTCGTCGACAAGCGTCCACCGCGATTCACCGGTCGGTAGCGACGCCACGGGCACATCGATGGCAGCCCTGCCTCGCGATGCCACGGTGGCCGTGTTCGGCGCCGGCGCGATGGGCGCCGGCATCGCGCAGGTGGCCGCGCAGGCGGG
>CAYQAF010000280.1:0-2685 GCA_964415375.1 uncultured Alcaligenaceae bacterium | reverse complement strand
GGGATGCACTTCTTCAATCCGGCGCCGCTGATGCCGCTGGTGGAGATCGTGCGCGGCCTCGCGACCGACCCGGAGGTCGAGGCGACGCTGCACGCGACGGCGCTGGCGTGGGGCAAGTCGGCCGTCCGCGCCCAGTCGACGCCCGGCTTCATCGTCAACCGCTGCGCACGCCCTTACTACGCCGAGGCGCTGCGGCTCCTCGCCGAGCGCGCCGCCGACCCGGCGACGCTCGACGCGTTGATGCGCGAGGCGGGCGGGTTCCGCATGGGCCCGTTCGAGCTCATGGACATGATCGGGCACGACGTCAACTTCGCAGTGACGAAGGGCGTCTGGGAGGCGTTCTTCCACGATCCGCGCTTCACGCCGTCGGTGCACCAGCAGGAGCTCGTCAACGCCGGCTTCCTCGGCCGCAAGAGCGGCCGCGGCTTCTACGACTACGCGCCGGGGGCGACCAGGCCCGTCCCGGCCACGGAAGGCCCGCAGGCGGCGCCCCCGCATGTCGTCGTGCACGGTGATCTCGGGCCGGCGGCGGCGCTCGTCGACCGGATGGTGGCGCGGGGTGTGCTGCTGGAGCGCCGCGATGCACACGACGCCTTCGCCGGCGGCGCGATCGCCGTGGGCGGCACGTGGCTTGCGCTCACCGATGGTCGTACCGCGACGGCACGCGCGGTCGCGGCCGGCGTGGGTGACCTGGTGCTCTTCGACCTCGCGCTCGACTACGGCACCGCGACGCGAGTGGCAGTGGCGCGCGCCGACGCCTGCGGTGACGCAGCCCTTGCTACTGCCGTGGGTGCGCTGCAGACCGCGGGGCTCGCCGTCTCGCGCGTGGACGACGTCGCCGGCTTGCCGGTGATGCGTACCGTCGCGATGCTCGCCAACGAGGCGGCCGACGCGGTGCAACAGGGCATCGCGTCGCCCGCCGACGTGGATGCCGCGATGCGGCTCGGCGTCGGCTATCCGCGCGGGCCCCTGGCGTGGGCCGACGCGATTGGCCTCGCGCGCGTGCGCGACGTCCTCGCCAATCTCGCGCTCCACTACGGCGAGCCCCGCTACCGCATCGCGCCGCGCATCGCGCGGCGGGCGTGCGGCGGTGGGCGTCTCGCCGACTGATCCCCGAGGAAAGGAACACGATGGGAGAGCACCATCCGGCACGCGCACCCGACGAGGCGCACGCGCTCGCGCTGCGCGTCGGCGACGCGATGTGGGCGCGCGACCGCGCCTCGCAGGGACTGGGCCTGCAGCTGGTCGACGTCGGGGCCGGCACCGCCGTGCTCGAGATGACCGTGCGCGAGGACATGCTGAACGGGCACGACATCTGCCACGGCGGCTTCATCTTCACGCTCGCCGACAGCGCGTTCGCGTACTCGTGCAACAGCTACAACCTGGTCACGGTTGCCTCCGGCTGCGCGATCGACTTCCTCGCGCCGGCGCGCAAGGGCGACGTGCTGCGGGCACAGGCCCACGAGCGCAGCGTCAGCGGCCGCACCGGCGTCTACGACATCGAGGTCACCAACCAGCGCGGCGAGAAGATCGCGCTGTTTCGCGGCAAGAGCTACCGGATCAAGGGCCACGTCGTCGCGGATGGCGCCGGGGACGCGGCACAATAGCGGCATCCCGGGACGAAGCGAGGCCGCCACCGCCCCGCAGAAGAAGAGAAAGCAGGAGGAGGAGCCATGCCCGTCAAGAAGCCCGCGCCAGGCGACCTGGAGCCGATCGAGCGCGCCAGCGCGTCGGAACTGAAGGCGCTGCAGCTCGAGCGCCTGCGCTGGTCCCTCGATCATGCCTACCGCAACGTCCCGCACTACCGCAGGAAGTTCGACGCGGCCGGCGTCAAGCCGTCGGACGTGAAGTCGCTTGCCGACCTCGCCAGGTTTCCGCTCACGACCAAGGCCGATCTGCGCGACAACTATCCGTTCGGAATGTTCGCGGTGCCGCGCGAGCAGGTGGTGCGCATCCACGCGTCGTCGGGCACGACCGGCAAGCCGACGGTGGTCGGCTACACCGCCAGGGACATCGACACCTGGGCCACGGTGATGGCGCGCTCGATCCGCGCTGCCGGCGGGCGGCCCGGCGATCGCGTGCACGTTGCCTACGGTTACGGCCTCTTCACCGGGGGCCTCGGCGCCCACTACGGCGCGGAGAAGCTGGGTTGCACGGTGATTCCGATTTCGGGCGGCATGACCGAGCGGCAGGTGCAGCTGATCTACGACTTCGAGCCCGAGATCATCATGGTGACGCCGTCGTACATGCTGGCGATCGCCGAAGAGATCGAGCGGCAGGGCAAGGACCCGCGCGCCTGTCCTTTGCAGGTCGGCATCTTCGGTGCCGAGCCGTGGACGCCCGCGATGCGCGAGGCGATCGAGTCGAAGCTCGACATGGATGCGATCGACATCTACGGGCTCTCCGAGGTGATCGGCCCGGGCGTCGGGCAGGAGTGCATCGAGACCAAGGACGGCCTCGTGATCTGGGAGGACCACTTCTATCCCGAGATCGTCGACCCGGAGACCGGCGAGGTGCTGCCCGAGGGCGAGCAGGGCGAGCTCGTGTTCACGTCGCTCACCAAGGAAGCGCTGCCCATCGTGCGCTACCGCACGCGCGACTTGACGCGCCTCTTGCCGCCGACCGCCCGCTCGATGCGCCGCATCGAGAAGATCACCGGTCGCTCCGACGACATGCTGATCATCC
>CAYQAF010000279.1:0-3858 GCA_964415375.1 uncultured Alcaligenaceae bacterium | reverse complement strand
AAGGACTAATGCGAAGCTTCGCATTAGTCCTTTTATGAGCAGGATTCCGTAATGCGAAGGACGCCCGGAACTGCGCCACAAGACGGGACTTCGGGCGGTTTTCCTTCGCATTATTTCGGGGTTCGCGTCAGAGGGAATCGAGCCAGACCAATAGTTCCGGGTTGCGCTTCCAGCGCGGCGGCGGGCTCGGCCGTTTCGAGGGGTCGACAAGCTCGAGGGCGCGACGCTTGGTCTCGATGTTGGCGCGAGCGTACTGGTTGGTCGTATCGAGGCTGACATGGCCAAACAAGCTGCGGATCACCGGGATGTCGACTCCGGAAGCGACCAGCTCGACGCCGACGGTGTGGCGGAAGGTGTGCGGGGACACATGTTTCTGCCGCAAAGACGGTAGCTCCTCGGCCGCTGCGCGAACGTACTCGGCAAGCTTGTAGCGGACTCCCGCGGCACCCAGCGGGCGGCCATAGCGGTTGACGAAGAGGGGTTCCTCGTCGGGCCTGGGTTGTCGCGCTCGCAGTGCCGAAAGCAGCTCTGCCGTCTCCACCCACAGCGGGCAGATCCGCTCCTTACGGCCCTTGCCGTAGAGCTTCACGTGCGCCGGCGAGTCCAGCCGTACGTTGCGCGGGCACAGACTGAGCGCCTCCTGGATACGCGCCCCTGTGTTGTACAGGAGCGCGAGCAGCGCATGATCGCGCTGTCCCTCCAACGTCGATCGGTCCGGCTGGTTGAGGATGGCCGCCACCTCCTCGGTGTCCAGATAATCGATCGCGGGGCGTGGAGCCTTTTTCGTCGGGATGCGCAGGACGGCGGCGCATTGTGCCGCCGCCAACGGCTCGCGATCGGCGACGAACCGGAAGAACGAGCGAATCGCCGCCAGCCGGCAGTTGCGCGTGCCGATCGTATCGCCACGCTCCGCCTCGACATGGCTCAGGAACGCAAGTACCTCCGCGGCGGTGAGGTCAGCGAGCGACAGCGCGCTCACCGACCGACGGCGACGCGCGGCGACATAGCGCAGGTACAGCCGCCAGGTGTCGCGGTAGGACAGGATCGTGTGACGGGAACAGTTTCTCTGCTCGCCGAGCCAGTCGTGGAAGAAGGCGTGCAGCCAGTACGACAGCGGTGCCGGCGTCATGACTGCTCTCCCGAGGCACGGAGCGCTTTCGCGCCGCGCTGGCGGTAGCGCTCGCTCGCCTGATGAAGCAGCTCTGGGGTGACGCTGAGGTAGACGAGCGTCGAGACGATGTCCTTGTGACCCAGATAGGTTGCCAGGTGCGGTAGCCGGGTCTGGGGATCGACGCCCTCGCGGTACCACTGCAGCATCCGGTGGGAGGCGAACGCGTGGCGAAGATCATGGACGCGCGGCCCACGTCGACCTGGCTCCGGCTTGAGGCCCGCGCGGCGGATGACTCGCGTCAGGAGCTTCTCGATCTGGCCATAGCTATACCCATGCCGGCGCAGAGCGCTCCACCACAGCGGCGCCTCCGGCCCGGTGGGTGCCCCTGCCGCGGCGCGGGCCAGGAGGTAGCGCGACAGGACCTCGAGCACGCCCGGCGCCAGCGGCAGACGCCGCGACTTGAAGAACTTCGTCTCGCGGATGTCGAGCATCCCCTGCGTCAGATCCAGATCATTGAGCGTCAGAGCGACGATTTCTCCGACTCGCAGGCCGGCACAGTACGCCAGCGCGAGCATCGCGACGAGCGCGGTCGGTCGCAACGGCGCATTGGCTGATGGGAATGTGCGTGCCGCCTCGAAGAGCCTCTGGACCTCAGCTTCCGTAAACAAGTAGGGCCTGCGTTCCTCTTGCAGGACGCGGCGCTGCAAACCGCCATCGATCGACAGGACCGGCGTGCTCGGGTCATGCCGGTGCAAGGCCAGGGACAGTGTCCGCCCGCATTGCTGCACGCGCAGCGCGTGTCGTACGCCCGGGCGTGAGTCGCGCCAGGCCGCCAGCAGCACCGGTAGCGGCTCGTCTGTAAGTTCCGGGCGTTGTTGTAGGAAGCGATCGAAGCGCCGAAGGTCGCGCGCCTTGACCTCGTAGCGGTATCCGAGCGAGCGCATCCGTGCGATGTGCTCGCGCATGAGCGCTCCGAGTTGGCTGGCAAACTCCGGCAGCGGCCGCAGCCGCTTCAGGGCGCCCTCGTAGTCGTCTTCGAGCAGTGCCTGGACGATCGGGTGCAGGCGGCGCCCGTATTCACCTTGCAACGCGGCCAGGGGATTGGCGCCGTCGCCGGCGGCGGCCCGCCAGTCCAGATAGCGCGCGATCAGCCCCGCTCGGTGCACGACATTCGCCAGCGGTGAGCGTGCCGCCTCGTGCTTGAGCCACGCTCGCACCGTTGCGAGCGAGAGCACTTCGCCGTCCGGCGTGCGTTCGAGCACGAACACCTGGAAGGCCCGCAGGTCGCCGGCGTAGCAATAGCGAGACTTCCGCCCGATCGCGAGGCTGTCGAGGAACCGGTAGATGTCGTCGGCGCTCATGGGGTGACCCCCGCCGGCAGGTCGAGGGCCACTGAGCGCAGGTCGTCGGCGGCGAGCTTGAGGTAGGCCGCTGTCGAGCACTCGGCACGATGTCCGAGAATGTCCCCAATGATCTTGAGGGGCACGCCACCACGCAGCAGGCTCACCGCTCGGCTATGCCGCAGCAGATGGGCGCCACGCTTTCCCGTCGGGAACACGCCGACCGCGGCGAGCCGTCGGGCGACGATGCCACGTATGCTGGTGCTGTTGCACAGTGCCCGGTATGGCGCCTGGCTGCGCAGGAACACCGCCCGGTCCGTCGAGGTGGGCCGTCCATGGCGCAGGTAATCGAACAGCGCATCCGCCGGTCCACGCAGCAGCGGCAGCGTCGAGAGTGCGCCGGTCTTGGTGTGGCGGATGTGCAGGCGTTCTTTCCGCCAGTCGATATCCGACAGGCGCAGCCCTACGATCTCTCCCGCACGCAGGCCGTAGGTCGCCAACAGTGTCCAGATCGCGTAGTCGCGAAGACCGCGGGGGGAGCGATCCCGTTCGAGCGCTTCGAGTGCGCGCTGAACGTCCTCCGGTCGGATCGTCGAGGGGATGCCCTCCAGCGCATAGATCTTTGGCCCCTTGATCGCCATGGCCAGGTCAAATGGCAGATGGCCGCTGTAGTGCAGACAGCGCAGCACGCTGCGCAGGGTCGCGACCAAGTCGGCAATCGATGTCCGCCGCATCGAGGCCCCACGCCACGCGATGTAGGCGTCGAGGTCAGCGACCGTCACGGTGCCGATGGTCTTGCCCCGCTCATGGAGCCACTCGATGAGCCGAGATGCCTCCGCCCGGCGGTGCCGCCGGGTAATGGGCGACAGCCCGCGGAGGTCTTTCATCCAGGCATCGAGCTCCACGACCATCGCGCGCGCGGCAATCGCGTGTGCCGTCGTCGGCGCCAGCACCGGCGGCCACTCGCCGTGGACCAACCGCAGCAGCATCCTGATCGCGGCGCGGTGCCAGTGGCAGGTGCCGTCCGAGAAGGGGCCGCGGGGCCGCTCCTCGCCGAGTGTAGCCAGATAGCGTTCGACATCCGCCGGCGCAACGGACTCGACCGCCTGACCCCGCTGGTCAAGATGACGCAGAAAGCGCCTGACCGCGACGGGGTAGTTGCGAACGACCCCCGGGCTGTAGCACTCCTCCTGCAAGTGCTCCCGGACACGGGCGAGCCAGACGTCACACTGCGGTTCTGATCGGGACATGGCGGACCTCCTTGGGTGTGGGACCCAAGGACTCTATCCCGAATAATGCGAAGGAAAACCGCCGCGAACCTGCGCCCTACCGGCGTGTTCCAGGCGTCCTTTGCATTACGGAATCCTGCTCATAAAAGGACTAATGCGAAGCTTCGCATTAGTCCTT
>CAYQAF010000278.1:0-3874 GCA_964415375.1 uncultured Alcaligenaceae bacterium | reverse complement strand
ACCAGGTCGCGGCACGCGTGATCGCGGATCTCGCGCCCAGCGCCCTCGAGCAAGGCGTGTCTCTCGAACTCGCCACCGAGGAGGCCGTCACGGTCGCCGCAGACACGATGCTGCTCGAGGTGCTGCTGCGCAACCTGATCGACAACGCCGTGCGCCACGGCGGTCCGCCTGGACCGGTGACGGTTCATTGCCGCGGAGGCAGCCACGGAGCCGTGCTCGAGGTCGCGGACCGTGGACCGGGCGTGGACCGCAGCGAGCTCGAGCAGCTGGGCCGCCGCTTTTTCCGCGCCTCCGGCGCCAACGGACCGGGCAGCGGCCTCGGCCTGTCGATCGTGCAGCGCATCGCGGATCATTTTGGTGGCACTGTTCATTATCGGCGCGGCCCGGATGATTGCGGCCTCGTCGTCGAGCTGCGTTTTCCGCAGGCCCCGGTCACCTGAGCGCCATCCGTAGTTCCCGCTGCACCCGCGGCCACCGCGTTAAGCATCGGTTAAGGCAGTTAGGTCGAGACTCCGTCCATCCGCGAATCGAACGGAGAGATGCGATGCACAATCGAATTCTGCTGGCCGCCCTGTTGATGACGCTGGCTGCTGCCGCCGCACAAGCCCAGTCACCCTGGCAGCCGCTGCCCGACAAGGCTCCCGAACCGGCCGACAACCCGACCACCGCCGCCAAGGTGGAGCTGGGCAAGATGCTCTACTTCGATCCGCGCCTCTCCTCGACCGGCACGGTGTCGTGCTTCTCCTGCCACAACGTCATGGAGGGCGGCGATGACCACATGACGACGTCGGCGGGCGTGCACGGACTGAAGGGCGGCCGCAACGCGCCGACGGTGTGGAATGCAGCGTTCCACTCGGTGCAGTTCTGGGATGGACGCGCGCCGTCCCTCGAGGAGCAGGCGAAGGGCCCGCCGGTGAACCCGATCGAGATGGGCATGCGCGACCTCGACGCGGTCATCGACCGAATCCGGCACATTCCGGGTTACCGGCCGTATTTCGAACAGGCGTTCGGTTCTGGCGACGTCGTGACCATGGATAACGCCGCCAAGGCGATTGCCGCATACGAGCGCACCCTCATCACACCGGGCAGCGCCTACGATCGCTACGCCAGGGGCGACAAGACGGCACTGACGGTGCAGCAGCTGCGCGGCATGGAAACGTTCGCCGAAGTGGGGTGCACGAGCTGTCACCAGGGGCCAGCGTTCAATGGCCCGCCGCTACCGGCAGGGACCGGGTTCTTCATGAAGTTCCCGACCTACCCGGAGAGCCCGTACGTCGCGAAGTACAAGCTCGCCGAGGACCCGGGCCGGTTCAGCGCGACGAAGGATGAAGCCGATCGCGGGATGTGGCGGGTACCGACGCTGCTCAACCTGACCTACACGGCGCCTTACATGCACACCGGCACCGTGAAGACGCTGCCGGAGGCCGTGCGCGTGATGGCGTCGACCCAGTTGAACCGGACGCTCGACGATGCGCAGGTGGGCGACGTCGTCGCCTTCCTCGAGTCGCTGACTGGGAAGTTCCCGCAGCAGACCATGCCGCGAATCCCGCCGACACCGGGCGACCTGCTCGACTGACCGCCACGGTCAGCATCGAGGTCTTGCGGCCGGTCATCTGGGATACTTGGGCGACCCGGCACCTGAATCCGCTGCGGGGCTGGACCGAACTGTGTTCAGCAGGAGGTCCGCATGCCGCTCAAGATCGATCCCTGGTCTTTCCCTGAACTCGATGCAGCAGCCGAGACCGCCGATGCCGGGAGCACGATCGTCCTCGCGGGAGGCTGCTTCTGGTGCACGGAGGCCGTGTACCGCCAGTTGGATGGCGTTCTGTCGGTGCGTCCCGGCTACGCGGGGGGCGCCGAGAAGACGGCCAATTACCAGGACGTCTGCAGCGGCGAGACGGGTCACGCCGAGGCGATCGAGATCCGCATGGATCCGTCGCGGGTTGCGCTCGGGCAGATCCTGAAGATCTTCTTCTCGATCGCGCACGACCCGACGCAGGTGAACCGCCAGGGCGCGGACGTCGGCACGCAGTACCGCTCTGCGATCTTCTACTCGAACGAGGCGCAGCGCCGGCTGGCCGAGCGTTACATCCGTGAGATCGACGCAGCGCGGGCGTTCGACGCGCCGGTTGCGACCACGCTCGAGCCGCTCGAGCGTTTCTTCGAGGCCGAGCAGTATCATCACGATTACGCCGCTCGAAACCCCAACCAGCCCTACATACGCGCCGTTGCAGCGCCCAAGGTGGAAAAGCTGCGCGCTGCGCACGGCGAGATGCTGAAGGAGCGCTCATGAGCCATGCGTTCGACTTGACGCCACCGACCGCCCACGAGCGCCAGCGCCTCGAGCAGGATCTCGACGACGAGGAGCGCCGCGTGCTGCTCGAACACGGCACCGAGCGGCCTTTCTGCGGCGCCTTCGTCGACCAGAAGCAGCCCGGCATCTACGCCTGCAGGCTCTGCGGCCTGCCGCTGTTCGAGGCCACGGAGAAGTTCAACAGCGGCACCGGCTGGCCGAGCTTCACGGCGCCCTACCGTCCCGACCACCTGACAGAGATCCGCGACACGAGCTACGGGATGGTCCGTACCGAAATTCGTTGCGCGCGCTGCGGCAGCCACCAAGGCCACGTGTTTCCGGACGGACCGCCACCGACCGGTCAGCGCTACTGCATCAACTCGATCTCGTTGCAGTTCACGCCCGCGGGCCACGCGTTGCCCGACCCATTGCGACGCGGCGACACGACCGCGTGATCTCACGGCAATCCACGATCGCGGTCCGAACGCAGCACCCGCTAGCCTGCGCCCTCAAGACTGCTTCTTGAAGATGCCGAGTTTCTGCAGGATGAAGATCAGCAGGGCCGCGCCGATTACAGCCACGATGAATCGAAGGATGCCACCCGGCGCGATGCCGAGCAGACCGGCCAGCCAGAAGCCGATCGACGAACCAACGATGCCGACGAGCACGTTCGCAATGAGGCCCATCTGAGCATTGGCCTTCATGACGATGCTCGCGAGCCAGCCGACGATGCCGCCGATGACCAGGGAAATGATCAGTCCCATGGCAGACCTCCTGAATGACGATGGACAGGACCCGAAACTCAGGGGCTGACCCCGCCCGCAGTCTATCCATGCCGCCGAGCAGTCCGCAATCATCCGGCGCGTTTCGCCAGCCAGCGATCGAGCTGGCTGGCGAAGGCCTGGCGGTCGGACGGGCTGTACGCGGGCGGTCCGCCGGCCACCGCGCCGCTCGATCGCATCGTGTCCATGAAATCACGCATCGTCAGCAAGCCGCGAATCGTGTCGGCCGAGTAGAGTTCGCCGCGCGGATTGAGTGCGTGGGCGCCGCGAGCGATCACGTCGGCCGCAAGCGGGATGTCCGCCGTGATCACGAGGTCCCCGGGTGACACGCGCTTCGTGATCTCGCCATCGGCGACGTCAAAGCCGCCGGCAACCTGCAGCATGCGCACGTTCGGCCGCTTCGGCAGCGCCATCGCGTGGTTCGCGACCAACGTCAGCAGGACGCCGGTGCGCTCCGCCGCATTGAACAGGATCTCCTTGACCGGCCGAGGGCAGGCGTCCGCGTCGACCCAGATCGGCATCTACTGCGCAGGCGCCGGTGCCGACTTCGGCAGTTCGAGCTCGCCCTGTGCACGGAATCGCGCCACGCTGAAACCGGTGCCGCTCAACTTGCCGCTCATGTCGTAGCGGATCGTATCGACGGGCCTGCCATCGAGCACGCCCATCACCTGCCGCACCATCCGCAGCACCGAAACCGTAACGGGCACGGCGACCACCGTCTCGCCGAAGCGCGGCACCACGCCACTCTCGCCGGCGACTCCGGTGGCGAACGTCTTGCCCTGCACGTCCAGCGTCACCG
>CAYQAF010000277.1:0-3892 GCA_964415375.1 uncultured Alcaligenaceae bacterium | reverse complement strand
CGCGCGGCGATGGCCGGCGCGCTCTTCATCCTCGACGACCCGATCTTCAACGGGCTCGCCATCGCCCTCGTGTTCGGCATCGCCGTCTCGACGCTGCTCACGCTGGTCGTGATCCCGGTGCTCTATTACGCAGTCAATCGCGGAGGTGCCGCGACGTCCGCTGCTGCTTCCCCCACCCCCAAGGAGTCCCCTCCATGACCATCGAAAGCTGGGTCCGCGCGTTCGCGGGTTCGTTCGTGCTGATCTCGCTCGCCCTCGGCGCGCCGGTCAGCCCGCTGTTCCACAGCACCCACTGGCTGTGGTTCACCGCGTTCGTCGGCGCGAACCTGCTGCAGAGCAGCTTTACCGGCTTCTGCCCGCTGGTGACGATCCTGAAGAAGCTGGGCGTGCGTCCGAGCGCGGCCTGACGCGGCCGCGCCCCGGCGCGCGCGTCAGCGGCCGGCGTCGCGCACCGCGGCGAGCGCGCGCCGCCCGAGCCAGGTGCCCTCCAGCATCGCGATCAGGCCGGCGAGCCCCTCGTGACGCGAGCTCAACGCGTCGATCTCCGACTGGCGCCGCGCGAGCTCGCGCTCGAGCGCGGTGAGCCGGTCGGCTTGCGCCATCGAATTGCGCGCGATCCGGTCGCGTTCGGCGACGAGCGCGGCTTCGGCGTCGGCGCGGCGTGCGAGCTGCTCGCGCAGCGCCGACGCGGCCGCGTCGACCGCCTGGGCCCGCGCGGCAAGGGCGCCGCGGTCGTGATCGACGATGCGCAGGTCGGCATGCGCCGACTCGAGCTCGGCTCTGTGTCGCTCGAGCTCGCGCTGTGCTGCATCGAGGTCGCTGCGCAGCGCGTCGCGCTCGGTCCCGAGCGCGTTCAGCGCGGCGACGGCGTCCTCGATCTCTCGCGTCTGGGCGGCGTGATGCTCGTGCCAGTCGTGCTCCGCCGCCCGCAACTGCGCGATCTCGTCCAGCAGTGCCTCGAGCCGCGCTTCGGCTTCCACGGCGCGGTGTGCCACGGCCTCGCGGCTTTGCCGCTCGTGCTCGAGGGCATCGGTGAGACGCGCGATCGTCACGCGCTCGTCGGCGAGCTCGCGGTGCGCGGCGACCAGTTCGTCGGCAAGCGCCTGCTCGCGTACCGGGGCCTCGGCGAGTGCCACGGCAATGCGGGCGACATCGCCCTGGAGTCCGGCGAGCGACGCATCGAGCCGTCCCTGGCTGCCGGTGCGGGACAGCGCCTCGATCTGCGCCCCCAGTGCCGCCGCTTCCCGCGCGCGCGCCTCGGCGAGGGAACGCGCGCTGGCGAGCTCCGCCGCGAGCAAATCCACGCGTTCGCACGCCTCCCGTGCGGAGACGGCCAGCGCTTCGGCGTTGGTGCGGTCGTGCCCGAGCTCGCGTGCGAGCCACGGCGGGATCGCCTGCAGGAGCGACGCGTAGGCGGCCTGCGCGAGCGCCTCCACGGCGCGGCGCGCGTCGGTGCCGGGCGCTAGCTCGGCGAGCTTCCTGTAGCCCTCCTCGAGCGCGACGTCGATTCCCGACGACAGCGCGCTCGCGCCAATTGCGCGCGTCTCTTCGCACCGCTTGAAGTCCGGGCGGATCGCCGTCAGCGCCGCCTCGCGCTCCGCACGGTCCATCCGCAGCGGAAACCGTGCGTCGGACACCACGTGCGCGAGCACGCCCGCCGGGGCGTCGAGCAGCCGATCGTAGGCGACGAGCGCGCGCGACAGCCCGCGCGAGCCCGCTTCCGCCTCGACGAGGTAATGGAGCCACAGCGCGAGCGACTTCTCCGGTGCCACGGGATCGCGCCGCGAGAGGGAGGCGGCGACCTCGAGCGGTCGGCGGATCATCAGCACGGCGGTCACGTCGAAGTCGGCGGCAGCGAGCCGCTCGCGCCAGAACGGCGCCGTGAGCGCGAGCCGTGCATCGTGCAGCACGACATGCGTCGCGTCGCCGAACTGGGCGGCGATCAGCGCGTCCGCGTCGGCCGCGAGGGCGCGTACCGCGGGCCGCTCGAGCCAGCGATCGGGCGGCGACACCAGCGAGTCCCAGCGCAGGCCGAGCAGCGCGAGGAGGCGGTCGTTGAGCGCAACCAGCGGCGCACATTGCCAGTTGTCGTCCGGCTCGCCCGGGCGCGATGCGACGAACTCCCGGCCGGCCACGGCACCGGCGCGGACCAGCGCGCCGGCAAGCGCGGTGGCGCCGCTGCGGGGGCAGGCCAGGAGGAGAAGGGCGTGGCGGCGCATGGTTTGCGGGTCGGTCCGACGAGGCAATCGCGTGCGCGCGGACATATGAGCGTATGCGCACATGAGCGTACCTTGACGCTCGTCAGTCCGATCCGGTTCCACCTACGCGAAGCTTGTGCCAGCCGAATTCCGTGCAGGCCGGCGGTCAGGGTGGCTGTGATTCCCGAGGGAACGCCGCTCGGAGCGCGCGGGAACCCCTGGGACGGGCCGGGCGGACAGTGACGCGATACGTCAGCGCCGGGCCCCAATGGGTCGGGCGCGGGCGTCGGCGCGGAACAGGGAACGGAGGAGCTTGAACATGGCCACATCGATTGCCGACCGTCGTGTCGTTCATCCGGTCGAACGCCCGGCGCAGCCGTACTGGAACCCGTATCTCGCCGGCTTCGCCCTCGGGCTCGTGCTGCTGGGAGGGTACCTGCTGCTGGGTCGCGGACTCGGCGCGACCGGGGCGTTCTCGGCGCTCGCCGCCTGGGTCGCGAGCCTGGTCTCCCCGGAAAGCGCGGCCGCGAATCCGGTGCACGCACGCTACCTCGATCATGGGCCGCCGCTGCTCGACTACGTGCCCATCCTCGTGCTCGGCACGCTGATCGGCGGCGGCGTGTCCGCGTGGCTCGCGGGCCGCATGCGGCTCGGCGTCGAAAGCGGGCCCGGCGTAAGCCGGGGCGCGCGACTCGCGCTGGCTTTCGCCGGGGGCATCCTGGCTGCGATCGGAGCGAAGATCGCGCTCGGCTGCACGAGCGGCCAGGCGCTGTCGGGGGCCGCGGTGCTGAACGCCGGCAGCCTCGTCTTCATGGGGGCCGTGTTCGCGTCCGGCTACCTCGTCGCGTTCCTGTTCCGCAAGGAGTGGCTCTGATGCTTCCGCTCGCGTCCTCGGTCGAACTCGCGACCGGCACGTTTCTCCTGCTCACGCTCGTGGGTGGCGTGGCCTTCGGCGTCGTGCTCGAGCGCGCCGGCTTCGGCAGCGGCTGCAAACTGACCGCGGTCTTCTACGGCTACGACATGTCGGTCGTGAAGGTGATGTTCACGGCGATCGTCACCGCGATGGCGGGACTCTGGCTGCTCGCGTCGATCGGCGTGATCGACATGCAGGAGATCTACATCGTGCCGACCAACTACACTGCGCAGCTCGTCGGCGGGTTGGTGTTCGGCGCCGGCTTCGTCATCGGCGGCTACTGCCCCGGCACGGCGGTGGTGGCCTGCGCGGCGGGCCGCACCGACGCCTGGGTGTTCGCGCTCGGGATCCTTGCCGGTATCGCCTTCTACGCCTGGTTCATGAGTGGCGTCGAGCAGTGGATCCGCGCCAACGCGATCGACGACGTGACGCTGCCCTCGCTCACCGGCATCGCGGCCGGCTGGTGGGTGGCGCTGTTCGTCGTCTTGCTGGCGCTGGCTGCCTGGGGCATGGGCATCGCCGAGCGGGCGTTCGCGCGACTGAAGCCGGTGCGCTGAAGGCGCGGACGCACGACCAGATACGCGCGCTCCGTACGCGGGCCGGGTCCGGTTGCGCGGGGCGCGCCGAATCGAAGGGAGTGGAACGATGAGAACGACACATTGGGCCGGACTGTTGGCGGCGGGACTCCTCATGTCGCCGATCGCGCAGGCGACGGACGGTTATTTTTCGCACGGTTACGGGGTGCGATCGAGCGGCATGGGCGGGGTGGGGGTGGCGGTGG
>CAYQAF010000276.1:0-3893 GCA_964415375.1 uncultured Alcaligenaceae bacterium | reverse complement strand
CGCTCAAGTACCCCGACATGTTCCGCGCCGCGGACCTGATGCTGGTGTCCAAGGTCGACCTCGCACCGTACGTCGACTTCGACATCGCGAAGGCCGTCGACTTCGCCCATCGCGTGCGCCCGGGCCTCGAGGTGATCGAAGTCTCGGCGACGACCGGCGCGGGGTTCGACCGCTGGCTCGCATGGCTCGAACGGGGATTGCAGGCCGCCGCATCGGACCGCGGCGACGACCTCGCAGCGCCGAATGCCCCTGCCGCGGTGATCGCCGGGAGCGCGAAGGGCTGACGATGGCGCCGACGCCAGCGCTTGCTGCCCCCTTGCGCGAACGCCGCCGGCTCGCCGTGCGCGGCATCGTGCAGGGCGTGGGCTTCCGGCCGTTCGTGCACCGCCTGGCGAGCGACCTCGCGCTCGACGGCGAGGTGCGCAACGACGCGGCCGGCGTGACGATCGAGCTCGAGGGCCCGCGCGAGGCGCTCGATCGGTTCGAGGCGCGGCTGGCGACGGAGGCGCCGCGGCTCGCACGCATCGACGCCGTGCAGGTGGCCCCGGTGCCGGTGCGGGGCGGCGTGCCGGGCTTCGCGATCGGGACGTCGGCGGGCGGGCGGGTCTCGACGGCGATCGGCCCCGATACCGCGATCTGCGACGACTGTCTTGCGGAGCTCATCGACCCGCGTGACCGGCGCTACCGCTACGCGCTCATCAACTGCACGAACTGCGGGCCGCGCTTCACGATCACCCGCGCGCTGCCCTACGACCGCCCGATGACCAGCATGGCGGCGTTCCTGCAGTGCCCCGCGTGCCATGCGGAGTACACGGCACCGGCCAACCGGCGCTTTCACGCCGAGCCGAATGCCTGCCCCGTGTGCGGGCCTGCGCTCGCGTTGCGGGCGATCGACGGCACGTCGATCGACGGCGATCCGATCGCCGGCGCGCTCGCGCTGCTGCGGCAGGGCAGGATCGTCGCGATCAAGGGATTGGGTGGCTACCACCTCGCCTGCGACGCACGCCATGGCGCGGCCGTCGCGACGCTGCGGGAGCGCAAGTCGCGCGAGGCGAAGCCGTTTGCGGTGATGGCGGCGAGCGTCGCCTCGCTCGGCGCGCTGGTGGTGATCGGCGCCGCGGAGCGTACGCTGCTCGAATCCGCCGAGCGGCCGATCGTGCTGCTGAAGAAGCGCGCCGGTGCCGACGAAGCGCTGCCCGGCATCGCGCCCGGCCTCGCCTGGCTCGGCGCGATGCTGCCCTGCACGCCGCTGCAATACCTGCTGTTCCACGAGGCCGCCGGCCGTCCGGCGGGCCTGGCGTGGCTCGCGGGGGCGCACGACCTCGTGCTGGTGATGACCAGCGCCAACCCGGGCGGCGAGCCGCTGGTGATCGGCGACGACGAGGCGCACCGGAGGCTCGCCGGCATCGCCGACGCGGTGCTGTCGCACGACCGCGCGATCGTCACCCGTTGCGACGACAGCGTGGCGCGGGTCGGCAGCGCAGGCGCTGTGCAGTTCGTGCGCCGTGCGCGTGGCTACACGCCGCGCGCGGTACGGCTCGCGAGCAAGGGCCCGAACGTCGTCGCGACCGGCGGTTGGTTCAAGAGCACCGCCTGCGTGACGCGCGGCGACGAGGCGTTCGTGACGCCGCACATCGGCGACCTCGACAACGCGCCGACGTGCGAGGCGCTCGAGCGGGCCATCGGGCACCTCTCGGGAATCCTCGAGGTCGCGCCGGACGCCGTCGCGCACGACCTGCACCCGGACTTCTTCAGCACGCGCCTCGCCGGCGAGCTGGCGTTGCGTTGGTCGGTGCCGACGATCGGTGTGCAGCACCACCACGCGCACGTCGCCGCCGTCACCGCCGAGCATCGCGTCGAGGCGGCCGTGCTGGGCCTCGCGCTGGATGGAGTCGGCCTCGGCAGCGACGGCGCGGCATGGGGCGGCGAGCTGCTTCGCGTCGAGCGCGGTGCGTTCGAGCGGTTGGGGCACCTGGCGGCGCTCGGCCTGCCGGGGGGCGATCGCGCGGCGCGCGAACCCTGGCGCATGGCGGCGTCGGTGCTGGCGCGTGGGGGGCGGTGCGGCGAGATCGGTCGACGTTTCGCCGACGAGCCGGCGGCGGCGATGGTGAGCGCAATGCTCGCGCGCGGCGTACGCGTGCCGGCGACGACCAGCGCGGGCCGCTGGTTCGACGCGGCCGCGGGAATCCTCGGCGTCTCGCGGCGCATGGCGTTCGAGGGTCAGGCGGCGATGCAGCTCGAGGGCCTGGCCGAGGCCCACGGTAGCGTCGCGGCCGAGCCCGGCCTGTACTCGATCGACGCCGATCACGTCCTCGACCTGACGCCACTTGCCATGCGCCTCGCCGACGGCGACGATGCCGGCCGCGGCGCCGCGCTCTTCCACGCGGTGCTGATCGAGGCCCTCGCGGAATGGGTCGAGGCGGCGGCGCGACGCATCGGGCTCGGGACCGTGGCCTGCGGTGGCGGCTGCTTCCTCAACGCCATCCTCGCGCGGGGCTTGCGCGCCGCGCTGTCGCGCCGTGGCATCACGATGCTCGAGGCCGCCGCGGTACCACCGAACGACGGTGGCCTGGCACTCGGCCAGGCCGCGGTCGCCCGCTATCTCTGCTGAAGGACTCGCCATGTGCCTCGCTATCCCCGCCCGCGTCGTCGAGCTGACCGGCCCCGACACGGCGCGCATCGACCTCGGCGGCGTGCGCAAGGAGATCTCGCTCGCGCTGGTCGACGGCGTCGGGGTCGGCGACTACGTGATCGTGCACGTCGGCTACGCGCTCACCCGGCTCGACGCCGAGGAGGCGGAGCGCACGCTCGCGACGTTCGCCGAGGCCGGCTTCGACGTCGTCGCGGCAGGCAACGCGTGACGAGCGGCGCCGAGGCGGGGGACGGCACGCGATGAAGTACGTCGACGAGTACCGCGACGGCGCGCTCGCGAAGACGCTCGCCGGGAAGATCGCGCGCGAGGCCGATCCGGGCCGGCGCTACCACCTGATGGAGTTCTGCGGCGGCCACACGCACGCGATCTCGCGCTACGGTCTCGCCGACCTGCTGCCCCGGAACGTCGAGATGGTGCACGGCCCGGGCTGCCCGGTGTGCGTACTGCCCATCGGCCGCATCGACAACGCGATCGAGCTCGCCCGCGACCGTGGCGTGATCCTCTGCACCTACGCCGACACGATGCGCGTGCCGGCGTCGAAGGGCCTGTCGCTGATGAAGGCCAAGGCGGCGGGCGCGGACATCCGCATGGTGTACTCGTGCGCCGACGCGCTGAAGATCGCCCGCGACAACCCGTCGCGGGAGGTCGTGTTCTTCGCGATCGGCTTCGAGACGACGACCCCGCCGACCGCGCTCGCGATCCTCGAAGCCGCGAGGCAGGGACTCGCCAATTTCAGCGTGTTCTGCAACCACGTGCTCACACCCGCGGCGATCACCCACATCCTGGAGTCGCCCGAGGTGCGCGACCTTGGGCTAGTGCCGCTCGACGGCTTCATCGGGCCCGCGCACGTGTCCACGGTGATCGGCAGCGCGCCGTACGACTACTTCGCGGAGGAATACCGCAAGCCGGTGGTGATCGCGGGCTTCGAGCCGCTCGACGTGATGCAGGCGATCCTGATGTTGGTGAGACAGCTGAACGAGGGCCGCGCGGAGGTCGAGAACGAATTCACCCGCGCGGTCACGCCGCAGGGCAACGAGAAGGCGAAGGCGCTGGTCGCCGACGTGTTCGAGCTGCGCCGCTCGTTCGAGTGGCGGGGACTGGGCGAGGTGCCCTACAGCGCGCTGGCCATCAAGCAGCGCTTCGCGGCGTTCGACGCCGAGGCCCGCTACGGCATCGTTTACCGGCCGGTGCCCGACAACAAGGCCTGCGAGTGCGGCGCGATCCTGCGCGGCGTGAAGAA
>CAYQAF010000275.1:0-3913 GCA_964415375.1 uncultured Alcaligenaceae bacterium | reverse complement strand
ATGCCGTACTTCTTCGCGACGTTCTCCGCGGTGATGCCCATCTGGCAGTCGTCGAACGGGTCGGAGAGCGCGCCGACCATCATGTCGATCATCTTCGCGTCGTTCATGCGCGCGCCCCAGCGCAGCGCCGGCACCGCGTAGGGGCTGCGGCTCATGTTCTCGGCGCCGCCACCGATCGTCGCGTCGGCATCGCCAAGCACGATCGCCTGCGCGGCGGTGACGATCGCCTGCAGGCCGCTGCCGCACAGGCGGTTCAGCGTGAGCGCTGGCGTCTCGACCGGCAGGCCGCCCTTGACGCCGGCGATGCGCGCCAGGTAGTGGTCGTGCGCGTCGGTATGGATGACGTTGCCGAACACGACGTGGCCCACGTCGGCGGGCTTGATGCCTGCCCGGCGCACCGCCTCCTTGACGCATTTCGCGGCCAGTTCGCTGGGCGGGATGTCCTTGAGGCTTCCGCCGTAGTTTCCGATAGCGGTCCGCACGCCGCTCAACACCACGACTTCACGTGCCATTGCCGTCCTCCTCCTTCTGCGACCGGGCGGCGGCGATGCCGCCGGGTCGGGGGTTACTTTCCGCCGGGAGCCGGCTTCTTGGGCCGTCGTCCCGAGGCCCCACGCGATCGGCGGGCACCTGAGGCGACACCCTACCGCGGTCATTCGCCGCGGATCATGCGCTCGCTCAAAGGTTGTGTTGCCGATTTTCGCGCTTCGGCGCGGATGTGGCACGGGCTTCGACGGCGACGCGCAGGATGCCTCGACCCCAGAAGAAAACGCCGCGGGTTCGCCGCGGCGCTTTCGAGTGACGCGTCGCGAGCCGTTACATGCGCTCGATGACCGCGGCGATGCCCTGCCCGCCGCCGATGCACATCGTGATCAGGCCGTAGCGTTTGCCGGTACGCTGCAGCTCGTACAAGCACTTGACGGTGAGGATCGTGCCGGTCGCGCCGATCGGGTGGCCGAGCGCCACCGCGCCGCCGTTCGGGTTGACCTTCGCGCCGTCCATGCCGAGCTCCTTCGATACGCCGAGCGCCTGCGCCGCGAACGCCTCGTTGGATTCGATCACGTCCATGTCGGAGAGCTTCAGGCCGGCCTTCCTGAGTGCGTTCTGCACCGCGGTCACCGGGCCGAGGCCCATGATCTTCGGGTCGATGCCGGCATGGCCGTAGGCGAGCAGGCGTGCCATCGGCTTCAGGCCCTTGGCCTCGGCGGCCTTGCGCTCCATCAGCACGACGGCCGCGGCGGCGTCGTTGATGCCGGACGCGTTGCCCGCCGTCACCGAACCATTCTCCTTCACGAACGCTGGCCGCAGCTTGGCCATGCCCTCGACGGACGCGTCGCCACGGATGTGCTCGTCGGTGTCGAACTGTACCGGGCCCTTCTTGCTCTTCAGCTCGATCGGCAGGATCTGGCTCTTGAAGTGGCCGGCGGCGGTGGCGGCCGCGGCACGCTTGTGGCTCTCGACCGCGAAGGCGTCCTGCTGCTCGCGCGTGATGCCGCACTTGTTCGCGACAGCCTCGGCGGTGATGCCCATGTGCACCGTGTCGAACGGGTCGGTCAGCGCGCCGACCATCATGTCCATCATCTTTGCGTCGCCCATGCGGGCACCCCAACGCGCCGACGGCACCAGGTAGCCGCCGCGGCTCATGCTCTCGGCACCGCCCGCGACCGCGGTGTCGGTGTCGCCGAGCAGGATGTACTGCGACGCGGAGACAATCGCCTGCATGCCGCTGCCGCACAGGCGGTTCAGCGTCATGGCCCCCGTGCCGTGCGGCAGTCCGCCGTTCACGCAGGCGAGGCGCGAGATGTACATGTCTTTCGCCTCGGTGTGGATCACGTTGCCGATCACGCACTGCCCGACGCTCGCCGGGTCGATCTTGGCGCGGGCGACGGCTTCCTTGACCACGCGCGCGGCGAGGTCGCTGGGGGCGATGTCCTTCAGGCTGCCGCCGTAATCACCGATGGCGGTGCGTACGCCGGACAGGATGACGACTTCTCGGGTGTCGTGGGTCATGGGGTGTCTCCTCACAGGGGGCCACCATGATACTCGGACCGGCGGGGCCGACGGTTGTCGAGCGTCAAGGCCGCCGGGGTCCTCGTTCGGTACTCCCGCCGCAATTGCCAGCCGATGCCGTAACATGGCATCGCGACCGCGGCAGGCGACCGTCAGGCCCGCCGGCGCATCCCGACCTCCGGAGGAGCACGCATGAATCGAGTCCGTCCGTCACGTCTTTTCGCCGCCGCGGCCGCCGCGCTCGCGCTCGGCCTGTCGTCGGGTGCCGCTGCCTACCCCGACAAGCCGGTGCAGTACATCATCCCGTTCCCCGCGGGCGGCGAATCGGACATCGCCGCGCGCCTGCAGGGGGTGACGTTCAGCCAGAAGTTCAAGCAGGAGATGGTCGTCATCAACCGCGCCGGTGCGGGCGGTGCGCTGGTCTGGCAGCAGCTCAACGGCTACCCCAACGACGGCTACACGATCGCCGGCATCAACCTGCCGCACATCGTGCTGCAGCCGCTCGAGGGCACGGTGAGCTACAAGACTGACGAGATGACGCCGGTCTACTTCTTCCACTACACGCCCGACGCGCTGATCGTACCGTCCGACAGCCCGATCAAGACCTTCCAGGACTTCCTCAAGGCGGCGAAGGACAAGCCGGGCACGCTCAACATCGCCGGGTCCGCCCTCAACTCCGCGAACCACGCCGCGCACGAGAAGATGAACAAGGAGTTCGGCGTCAAGACGACGTATGTGCCGTTCAAGGGCACCGGCGACCTGATCGCCTCGGTGCTCGGTGGCCACGTGTCCGCGGCGATGTCCTACACGACGCTCGCGATCCAGCAGAAGGGCAAGATGCGCATGCTGGCCGTCGCCACCGAGAAGCGCCTGCCGCAGTTCCCGGACGTGCCGACGTTCAAGGAGCTGGGCGGCAACTGGGTCGACGGTGCCTATCGCGGGGTCGCGGTGCCGAAGTCGACGCCCGAGAACGTGCGCAAGCAGGTGTCCGACATGATGGACACGCTGAACCGGGACCCGGAGCTCCGCAAGAAGATGGTGGATGGCGGCTTCGAGGTGATCGACATCACCTACGAGAAGATGCCCGCGTTCATGAAGGAGCGCACGCAGGACTACATGGGCACCGCGAAGCTCATGGGCCTGTTGAAATAGGGGGCGCGCTGTGATCCTCGAAATCGCCGACATCACGATCGAGCCCGGTCGGCGGGCCGAATTCGAGGCCGCGATCCGCCGCGGCCTCGAGACCGTGGTGAGCCGCGCGAAGGGCTACCGGGGGTGGAAGGTCAACCACGGCGTCGAGCGCCCCGAGCGCTACGTGCTGATGATCTTCTGGGAGACCCTCGAGGACCACACGGTCGCCTTCCGCGGCGGGCCGCTGTTTGCCGAGTGGCGCGCGATCGTCGGCCCGTTCTTCGCCGCGCCACCGGTGGTGGAGCACTTCCGCCTGGTCGGCAAGGCTTAGCTCTCGATCGCGAGGCGCGGCTCGCGGCGCACGTCGTCCAGCAGCGCCTCGGAGACCTCGATCGTGCGGAGGTCGAGCGTGTTGCGGATGCGCACGACGCGCGGCCGCGCGAGGTCGACGCCCGGCGTGCAGCCCAGCGCCGCGCGGATCGTCTCCGCCTCGTCGGCAAGCGCGATCGGAATCCGCCCGGACTCGGGGTAGCCGGCGGCGATACTGTTGGCGTAGGTGGCTTCGCGGTCGATCTCGCCGACGACCGCCTCGACCGTGAAGTCCGCCGCGCCGATGCCGATGGCGTTGCCGTGCGTCGCTTCGGTGAGTCCGAGCACGATGATCCGCCTGATCTCGGGACCGTCGTAGCCCTGCAGCGGGCCCTTCACCGTGCGCCCCATGATGTTGGGATCCATGCCGGCGCCGGAGATGTCCTTGCCGATCCGCTCGACG
>CAYQAF010000274.1:0-3925 GCA_964415375.1 uncultured Alcaligenaceae bacterium | reverse complement strand
GACTGAGAATACTCGCCAGGGGGGGACACTACTCCCGGGAGTCTCAGCACGCCGATGCGGGCGGCCGACACGCCAAACGCATCGGACTCGGACGTTCCTGCAGCAATGCCGATCTCGCTGTCGGTGGTAAGTTGTCCCTGCAGGCAGTGGCCGTGCGACGTGAGACGCACGGCGCCGCTTCGCGCCGGCGTGAACGAGAGCGTCGCAAGGATGGCCGCGGAGGAACCTGCTGCGGGCACCGATACGCTGTTGAAGGCACTCGACGCGATCAGCCGCGCGCCGACGCCGCACGACACGGTCCCGTCGGCTGCGATGGCCTGCACGAAGCTGCCTTCGGTGCACGTCCCCGTGACGCGACGCTGCAGGTAGGTGGAATCGGCCGCGATCGTGCCGGACGTGGTGATCGTCCCGCCTGTGAGACCCGTCCCGGCCGTGATGCTCGTGACCCCGGCTGTACCGACGTCGTCGACTTCGCACGTGACCGTGCCGTCGCCGCTGACCACCCGTATCGACGACCCGACCGGACAGGTTCCCGTCACGCGCCGCTGCAGGTAGCTCGTATCCGCGGCGATCGTGATGTCCCCGCTCGTGCCGCCACCCGTGAGTCCCGCTCCCGCGGTCACGCTGGTGACGTCGCCCGACACCGTGCCCGGCGAGCGGAAGTACCCGACGACGTCGGCCACGAAGTCCACGACCGTCGGGCTCTTCGCCAGGAACCGATTGCCGTTGAGCCGATCGACGGGCACCAGCGTGCCGGTCGCAATCGCCGTGATTCCGACCTGCGAGTTCACAGTCGACACAGCCGGCTCGGCGGTGCCGAACGCCCAGACCTTGATGAAGCCTGTATTCGTGGGATTCACCGCGTACACGTTCAGCGCCAGGACCGGCACGCTGGCCGGAATGCCGCAGTCCGAATTGGCACCGCCTTGCGCCGCGAAATTCGGCACATAGCCCGCGAAGATGCGCGCCACATCGGGCTGCAGCGGCCCGCCGATGATCCGCGTGTCGAGGATCCGGCACGGCACGACGGGTGTGTACGTGAGATCGGCGTTGAGATCGCCGAGGGCCTTGCCGCGGACGCGCCCGGTGACGACGTTACTCTCACCGACCATCGAACGCGCGAGGACGTCGCGCAGGCCTTCGAGCGAACCGGCGAGGCTCGCGGCCATCAGGTGATCGGCCCGCAGCGCGGCAAGCATCTCGCGCAGCTGCTCACGCGTGAGACCGGCCGTCGATTGCGCGAGCGGTTCGGCCCAGGTCTCCACGACGCGGTTCACGACGGTTGCCCGGTTCTGGTCGATCGCGAGCAGCGGATCCGGCTTGACTGCCGACGGATCGGCCGCAACCGTCGCGGCGCTCGCCGCGAGTCCGAGCGTGACGACGATCTTGCGCGCGGTGGACATGGATTACCTCCTCTAGCGAGCGATCCTGGGAAATCGTCTATCCAATCTGCGACGGAGGCAGGCTCGCCCCAAGCGAATGCGTTGACAGTCGTCAACGGCTCGCCAGAAATCGCCGGACGCGATCCTGTCCACGCCGCCTGTGCGAAAATCTCCCTTTGGCTCACAGCCAACCCGCAGCGCCCGCTTCCAGAGGCCGCGCGGATGAGGGGAACGTCCTTGCGCACCACCACGCGCCTCAAAGAACTGATCGCGGCGTCTGAGATCCTGGTCATGCCCGGCGTCCACGACACACTGGGCTGCCGGCTCGCCGAGGCGGCCGGCTTTTCCGCCCTGACCGCGGGCGGCTACGGTGCCACGGCCACGCTGCTGGGACGCCCCGATTCTTCTCAGCTGTCGCTCACCGAGCTCGCCTCGATGTACGGCCGCATGTGCGAGGCGACGTCGCTGCCGATGCTCGCCGACGCCGACACGGGGTTCGGCAACGTCACCAATGTCGCGCGCACGGTGACGCTCTACGAGAAAGCCGGCGTCGCGGGCTTGTTCATCGAGGACCAGGTTTTCCCGAAGCGTTGCGGCCACATGGCGGGCAAGGCCGTGATCCCGACCGCCGACTGGATCGCGAAGATCAAGGCGGCGCTCGACGCACGCCACGACCCGGACTTCGTGATCATGGCGCGCACCGACGCGCTGGCGGTCAATGGCGTCGACGACGCCATCGAGCGCGCGCACATCGCGCGCGAAGCCGGCGCCGACCTGCTGTTCGTCGAGGCGCCGACCGGCGTCGACCAGATGCGGCGCATTTGCAACGAGGTGCCGGGACCGTGCCTCGCCAACAACGTCGAGACGGGCCTCTCGCCGCTCCTGTCGGCGGCGGAGTTGCAGGCGATCGGCTATGCCGCCGTCGTGTTCCCCGTGGCCGCCACCTACGCCGTCGCGCGTGCGCTCCGCGGGCTGTTCGATACGATCCGCCGCACCGGCAGCACGAAGGACGCGTTGCCGCAGCTCGCCACGTTCGACGAGTTCAACGAGCTGGTTGGCCTGTCCGCCCAGCGCCGGCGCGAAGTCGAACTCCAGGATTTCGCCGACGCGCTCGTCGCGCGCCACGTCAAGTCGCATCATCACTACTGATCCACCGGAGGAAACGCCGATGACCCGCCTGTCGATGTCCCGCCTTGTCGCCGCCGTCGCCGCCTTCGCGATGGCAGGCGTCGCCGCTGCGCAACCCGTGGTGATGCGCATCTCCCACCAGGTGCCGCCGGCGCACCACATGACCAAGCTCCTTGAAGGCTTTGCCGCCGACGTGAAGCAGCGCACCAACGGGCAGGTGGAAGTGCAGCTGTTCGGCTCCGAGCAGCTCGCCAAGGCCGCCGAGAATTTCCCGCAGGTCGCGCGCGGCAACATCGAGGCGGCAATGAGCGTCAATTTCCAGTGGGGCACGACGATCCCCGAGATGAGCGCGACGCTGATGCCCTACGCGATGAGCGATCTCGAGCGGATCAAGCGCTTCCCCGCCTCCGAGGCGCGCAAGTTCCTCGACGGCAAGCTCGCGCAGCGCGGCGTGCAGAGCGTGGCGTGGCTCTACATCACGCGCGAGACGATCATCACGTCCAAGCAGAGGCCGATCATCGCCATCGACGACTTCAAGGGCGTGAAGATCCGCGGCCTGAACACTCTCACGGACAATGGCCTGCGCGCGGCGGGTGCCGCGCCATCGGCAATGCCCGGCTCGGAGGTGTACCAGGCGCTGCAATCGGGGGTGCTCGACGCGGGCCTGACCGACGTGTCCGCCGCGTTCAGCCGCAAGTACTTCGAGGTGCAGAAATTCGGCACCGTCGGCCCGATCTTCACGATCTATTTCCACATGTTCGCGAACCCGGCGTGGTGGCAGAAGCTGTCCCCGGCGCATCGGCAGGCGATCGAGGCCGCCGCGGCGAAGGCCGAGCAGGAAGCCATTGCCGTGACCGAGGCCACGGCGGCCGCGGCGATCAAGGACCTGCAGTCGAAGGGCGGCATGACCATCCACCTGCAGACCAAGCAGGAACAGGAGGCATGGCGCGCCGTGATGGAGCCGGCAGTCCGGGAGGCGTTCCTCAAGTCCGCCCCGGAAGGCGGTCCGCGCATCCTCGAGCTGCTGAACAAGATCTGATCGCCTCGCCTCGCGCCCGATGATGGTCATCGACCGGCTGGTCCGCGCGTTCGCGCGGATCGGGGCGGCGCTCGCCGCAGCGTCGCTGCTCGCCTCGATGGTCGTCATCGGGTACTCGGTGGTGATGCGCTACTTCGCGAACCGTCCGATCCCCTGGGTCGACGAGCTCGCAGGCTACCTGCTGGTCGCATCGGTGATGTTGGCCGCCGCCGATGCGCTCTTCCAGGGCGAACACATCCGCGTCGACATCCTCGTGGAGAGGCTGTCCGCCCGCGGGCGGCACGTCGCGTCGCTGATCGGCCTCGTCGCCGTGCTTGCCGCGACCGCGCTGCTCGCGATCGAGGGTGCGGACATGGTCGCGTTCTCGCGCATGGTC
>CAYQAF010000273.1:0-3926 GCA_964415375.1 uncultured Alcaligenaceae bacterium | reverse complement strand
TCGGCCTCTGCGACGCCTTCGACTCGCTGGTGCACGAGCGCCCGTGGCGCTCGGCGTGGCGGGTGGAGGAGGCGCTCGGCCACCTGGTCCGCGAGAGCAGCCGCCAGTTCGATCCGGCGCTGGTCGAAGCATTCATTCCGCTCGTGCGCCGCATCTACGCAACGCACGAGGACGTCGACGCCTACCTGGCGCGATCCGCGCAGCAGACGCCTCTGTGGACGATGCGCCGCTCGCTGGTCGAGCGGCTGGCGCGGCCGGTGGGCGGCGAGCAGGGCGCGGATGCCCGGCCGAACGCCGCGCGCCTGCGCAGCCCCGTCAAGCCGCGCTAGCCGCTCAGCACGTCGGCGCGGTCCGCGCCTGCACTCGGCCCGCCCCGCCGCCGCTCAGCCCAGCACGCCCTGTTCGGCCAGCGCGCGGATGCGCACCACGGTGTCGAGGTCCGCGCGCTCGTAGGCCTGCTCGCGCAGGCCGACGATCACGGGATCGCTCTCTTCGCCGCCCGCGGTCTCGTCCGACTCGTAGACGAAGCGCAGGAACAGCAGTTCCGGCTGCGGCTCCTCGATCGTGATCGTCAGGCGGCTCGCGGGCCAGGTCGGTCCGGCCTCGGTGCGGACCTCGCTGCCGCGGTCGCGCACGAGACGCACGCGGTCGTCGACGCGGAAGGACCCGAAGTCGAGCGTGCGGGTCAGTTCGTGGACTTCGCCGCGCACCTCGTGGCTGTGGATGGTGGCCCCTTCCAGGCCGAGGACGAACTGCGCCGGGTCCTCGGCGCGGACCATCAGGCCCTGCCACACCTGGTTGCGCGTCAGCGTATCCAGCAGCGGCATCAGGGGGTCGTTGATCTGGACCAGGTGTTCGTAACGCATCGGACGGTTTCGGGCGTGGCAGATGCCGGGCCCGGGCAGCGCTCGACCGGGGGCGGATCGACCCCATTTTGCTTCAACCCGCGTTTACAGGCGCATCGGCCAACCCAAGGAGAACACCCATGCTGATGCGAATCCTCGCAGCGACCGCCACGGCGGCCGCACTGATGCTGGCGGGCGGGTGCGCGCACGCGGTCGGCGGCACGGTCGACGTGCGCGTGACGGACCGTGCCACCGGTGAAACCCTGCCGACCTACTGGCACGACGGGAAGTGGTGGGTGCCGGGCAAGCCGGGCCGCCGCTACGCGGTGGCGCTGACCAACCGCGGCGGCGGGCGCGTGCTGACGGTGGTGTCGGTGGACGGTGTCAACGTGATCTCGGGCGAGACCGCCGCGCCGGACCAGGCCGGCTACGTGCTGTCGAGCGGGCAGTTCGCGCAGATCACCGGCTGGCGCAAGGACATGTCGCGGGTCGCCGCATTCGAGTTCACGTCGTTGCCGAACTCGTACGCGGCGCGCACCGGCCGCCCGGACAACGTGGGCGTGATCGGCGTGGCGGTGTTCCGCGAACGCGTGCGCTACGTGCCGCCGCCCGCGGTGTCGAAGGAGCATCAGTCGCGCAACGAGGCGGCGTCGCCACCCGCGCCGGCCGCGGCCGCGTCGAGCGACGCGCAGGGCTCGACCGAAGCCCGCCGCAGCGAGCGCGCGCAGGAGTCGCGCATCGGCACCGGACACGGTCGCAGCGAACATTCGGTCACCCGCTACACCGACTTCGAGCGCGCGTCCTCGACGCCGGACGAAGTCATCACGATCCATTACGACAGCCGCGAGAACCTGGTGGCGATGGGGGTGATTCCTTCGCCGCGGACCGTGCCGAATCCGTTCCCGACCGCGGCGGGCTTCGTTCCCGATCCGCCGCGGCGTTGAGCGCGGGTCCGGCGCCGTCGGTCGGCGGCATGCGCCCGCGGGCACAATGCCGGCGGCTGCACGCGCCGGACGGCGGGGCGAGCCCGATCGAGCGTGCGAGAAGCGAGGGGACGGCGTTGAGCGATGCGGCGAGCGACGAGGCTTTGCTGGCGGCCTATGCGGCCGGCGATGCGCGCGCCTTCGCCGAACTGTACGAGCGGCACGAGCGGCCGGTGTATCGCTACTTCCTGCGGCAGGGTGCGACGCCCGCCCAGGCAGATGACCTGATGCAGGACACCTGGTTCGCGATCGTGCGCCACGCGGCGCACTTCGAGCCGCGCGCCAGGTTCACGACGTGGCTCTACACGATCGCGCGCAGCAAGCTGGTCGATCACTGGCGGGCGCGCGACGACGCGGTGAGCCTGGACGGGGCCGCCAACGATCCGGACGGCGACCCGCCCTTCGAGATCGACGCCGGCGATGCGCAGCGGCCCGATGTGCAGGCGATGTCGCGCGAGCAGGCGCGCGCGTTCGTCGACGCCGTCGGGCAGTTGCCGCCGGCGCAGAGGGAGGCGTTCCTGCTGCAGGCGGAAGGCGGGCTGTCGCTGGAGGAGATCGCGACGGTGACGAACACCGGTCACGAGACGGTCAAGAGCCGGCTGCGCTATGCGATGGCGAAGCTGCGGACGGCGATGGAGGCATGGCAATGAGCACGGATCGCGACGACGACCCGGCGCGGCGCTACCGCGAAGCGAGCGCCGCGCTCGACGAGCGCCCATCCGCGGCGACGCGCGCGGCGATCCTCGCGGCGGCCGCGCGGCAGGTCGAAGCGCGGCCACAGGCGGCCGACGCGCCACGCCTCGTGCGTCGCCCGCGCTGGCCGCTGGCGGCCGCCGCGGCCGTGCTGCTGTCGACGCTCGCGGTGATGATGGCGGATCGAACCGGGCAGGAGATGCCTGCATTCACGGCGCCCGCGGAGCACGCGCCGGCGTCCGTCGCCGTCGCGCCGGCGACCGCGGTGGCGCCGACGCCGCCTCCTGAAAGTGCCGTGCCATTGCCCGCGCCGCCGATCGCGACGGCGCCCGCCCCCATCGCGAAGCGATCGACGTCGTCCGATGCACGCGACGAGCGTTCGTCGCGTGCCGCTGCGCCGGCGGAGCGCGTGGACGCGCAGCGTTCGGACGCGGCGAGTCCGGCGGTTTCAGCGCGCTCGGCCGAGCGCGCGCCCGAGGCCCCGAGTGTTGAAGCGCAGCAGGAGCTTTCCACAACGGCGCGGGCGTCGCGAGGCGCAGCGCATCGCGACGCCGCGAGGGATTTCGAGGACTCCGCGCCGATGTGGCTGGAGCGGATCGTGAAGCTGCGCAGGGAAGGACGCGAGGCGGAGGCCGACGCCGAGCTGAAGCGCTTCCGCGAGCGCTATCCGGACGTCCAGGTGTCGCCCGCGGCGCTGCCGGGTGGCGCCGCCGGCACCCGCTGACCTTCGGCTACAGCGCGGTCATCACGCGCTGCAGCTTCTCGCGCACCTCGCCCGCCACCTTCGCGAGGTCGGGGCTCGCGGTCAACTGGCTCATGACGGCAGGGTCCATGAAGTCGACGTGCACCTGCCCGGCCTCGTCCTCGCGCACCGTGACATTGCACGGGAGCAGCAGGCCGACCGTCGGCTCCGCTTCGAGGGCGCGCTTCGCGAGGGGTGGATTGCAGGCGCCGAGGATGCGGTACGGCCGCACGTCGGCGTCGAGCTTCTTCTTCAGCGTGGCCTTGACGTCGATCTCGGTCAGGATGCCGAACCCTTCCTTCGCCAGTTCGGCGGTGACACGCTCCACCGCGGCATCGAAGCCGAGGTCGACGGTCTTGCCGAAGCCATACGTGTTCTGCATTGCGTTCTCCATCGTGGGTCAGGGCGGCCGCAGGCGTTCACGTGGCCGTAGAGGTGTGTCGTCTACAGTACGCCGATGCAGAATGCCGCCGCTGTCGTCCTGCTCGACTCCGTGACGGAAGTCACGGCCGCGCACGCCGGCTGCGTCGTCGTCACGGGATCGCACGGCGGCCAGAGCGCTGGACGATACGCGCTCGCGGTGCATGCGCGACTCTACGTATTCAACGACGCCGGAATCGGCAAGGACGAGGCGGGCATCGCCGCGCTCGCGATGCTCGACGA
>CAYQAF010000272.1:0-3976 GCA_964415375.1 uncultured Alcaligenaceae bacterium | reverse complement strand
CAGCTTGTACTCGCGCGACGTGGGAATGAAGATTCCCCCGCCCTTGAGGAACGGCATGTACGCAGCATAGAGGGCCGCCCGCTCGCGGATGTTGAGCGACAGCACGCCCGGTCGTGCAACCGTACCGGTCGGGGGGGCGGCTGCGGGGCGGATCGCCATGGTCAGTTAAGAAATAGCGCGCGGTAGTCGATCAGCAGGGTTTCGGCGACGAGACGCGGCTGCAACGGATGTTGGAGCAGTGCCCGCTGTCGCAAGAGCGCCCGATGATAGCGGAGAAGCGAAAGACGTGCCACCCGTGGTCCGAGCCGCCTCAATGCGGATGCGAAATCGGGGTTTCGAGCGGGCGAACCCCCGCCGGCGACGCGGGCGAGATCTGCGGTCCAGCCGATCAGGCCGTCCAGTGCGTCGCCCAGCCGGTTCCGACGCTCGTCCTTCGGCACCAGGTCGATGCGCGCCGCGAGCGCGACGGGGTCGAATTGCTCGGGCGCGGCGAGCATCCGCAGCCATTCCCCGCGCTCGGTCTGGCGCCCTGGGTCGGCAAGGTGCCGTGCCAGGAACGGCGCCCCACCGGCCTGCGCCAGCACGGTTTCCGGATCGGATACGCCCTCGGCCGCCAGCCAGGCCCGGGCGAGGTCGGGTGGCGGCAACGGCACGACCCGCCGCAGGCAACGGCTGCGTATCGTCGCCGGCAGGCGCCCGGGCTGGTGCGAGACCAGCAACAGCGAGGTTCCGGCGGGAGGCTCCTCGAGCGTCTTGAGCAGCGCGTTCGCGGCGGCGTAGTGCATCGCCTCGGCGGGTGCGATCACCGCGATCTTCGCGCCCCGGCGATGGCTGGTCACTTGCGACCACTCGGTCAGATCGCGGATCGCGTCGATCTTGATCACGTCCTGCGGCGTCGCGTGGCCCTCCTCGTCGTAAACCACGGGATCGACCAGGCGCAGGTCGGGATGCTGCCCGGCGGCGACGTAATCGCAGCTCGCGCAGGCGCCGCATGCCGAACCGTCGGCGCGCGGCGACTCGCACAGGCGCGCACGCGCGACGCGCATCGCCAGCACGCGCTTGCCGATGCCCTCGGGTCCCTCGATCAGCAGCGCCTGCGGGAAGCGTGCACCCGCGCCGAGGAGCTCGCGCTCGGTCGCGGCAAGCCACGGCAGGCCAGGCGGAAACGGCGGCCGCCCGGACGAACGTTGCTGGAGTTCGTCGCTCACCCGAGCGCTTCGACGATGGGTCCGAGGTCCGCGCGCACGGCCTCGAGCGGCCGATCCGACGCGATCACGCGAAACCGCGACGGCTCGGCCGCGGCGCGTGCGAGATAGGTGTCGCGCACGCGCGTGAAGAACGCGCGCTCCTCGCGCTCGAACTTGTCGAGCACGCGGCCGTCGCGCTCGTTCCGCGCGAGACGACTGCTCGCTACCTCGACCGGAACGTCGAACAGCAGCGTGAGGTCCGGTTGGCAGTCGCCATGCACCCACATTTCGAGCTCGGCGATGAACGTGCTGTCGACGCCGTGCCCGCCGCCCTGGTAGGCATGCGTCGCGTCGGTGAAGCGGTCGCACAGCACCCAGTCGCCGCGCGCGAGCGCCGGCCGGATCACGTGCTCGACGTGTTCGCGCCGCGCCGCGAACATCAGCAGCGCCTCGGTGTCGTGGGTCATCGGCTCCGACAGCAATAGGTCGCGCAGACGCTCGCCAAGCGGCGTGCCGCCCGGCTCGCGCGTGGCGACGACGCGCTTGCCGCGCGCGACCAGGGCCTCGGCGAGCCACGCGGCGTGCGTGCTCTTGCCGGCGCCGTCGATGCCTTCGAGCGTGATGAAGAGGCCGCGCGGATGGGGAGCGTTCACGGTTCGGGGGTGGCGCCGCGGCTATCGCACGCCTTTCTTCAGCTGGAATCTTGCCACCGCGCGGTTGTGGTCGGCGAGATTCGTCGTGAACTCGCTCGAGCCGTCGCCGCGCGCGACGAAGTACAGGTAGTCGGTGGCGGGCGGGTTGACCACGGCCTCGAGCGAGGCCTGCGACGGGAGCGCGATCGGCGTCGGCGGCAGTCCCGCGCGGGTGTAGGTGTTGTACGGCGTGTCGGCCTCGAGGTCGCGGCGACGCAGGTTGCCGTCGAACGACGCCCCCATGCCGTAGATCACCGTCGGGTCCGACTGCAGCCGCATGCCGATGCGCAGTCGATTCGCGAACACCGACGCGACCAGCGGCCGGTCCGCGGCACGTCCGGTCTCCTTCTCGACGATCGACGCCAGGATCAGCGCCTCGTAGGGCGTGGCGAGCGGCACGCCCGGGGCGCGCTTGGCCCACGCGGCGTCGAGGCGATCGACCAGCAGCCGATGCGCTCGCGTGAGGAGCGTCATGTCGCTCGCGCCCGCCGCGAAGAAGTAGGTGTCGGGAAAGAACTGGCCCTCCGGATGCGGGGCGTCGATGCCGAGCTTCGTGAGGAGGTCGCCGTTTGGCAGGTCGAGCAGGCTCTTCGTCACGTCGCGGCTGTCGCGCAACGTCCTGACGAAGTCCGCAAACGTCGCCCCTTCGACGACCGTGAGCGAGGTCTGCGTGACGTCGCCCTGCGTGAGCTTCGACAACAGCTGCGGCAACGCGATGCCCGAGTGGAACTCGTAGTTGCCGGCCTTGATCGCGCGGTCGACGCCCTTCCAGCGCCCGAGTGCAATGAGGAAAAGCGGATGCGGGATCACGCCCTCGTCGGCAAGGTCGCGTGCGACGGCAGCGAGCGTCGAGCCGGACTTCACCTCGAAGTCCCACGGTTCCTTCGGCACGACCAGCGGCCGCTCGAGCATCCACTTGCCCACGACCGCCGCCGCGAGGGCGAGGAGCAGTCCGGCGACGAGCAGGTGGCGAAGGAGACGAGCGATGTTCATCGACGGAGGAGCGGCACGCTCGCGGGACCTCTGCGCAGCCGAGCGCCGATTATAATGGCCCGATGCCATCGACCCGATGCGCGCGAAGAACGCGCGGCTTCACGCTGATCGAGATCATGGTCGTGATCGTGATCCTCGGCGTGCTCGCCGCGCTGGTCGTACCGCGCGTGCTGGACCGCCCGGACGAGGCGCGGGGCGTGGCCGCGAAGAGCGACATCGCGGCGATCATGCAGGCGTTGAAGCTCTACCGCCTGGACAACCAGCGCTATCCCACTGCCGACCAGGGCCTCGCAGCCCTCGTGGCGCGGCCCGAGACGGACCCGATTCCGCCCAACTGGAAGCCGGGGGGCTACCTCGAGAAGCTGCGCAACGACCCCTGGGGCCGACCGTACCAGTACCTGAATCCGGGCCTGCGCGGCGAGATCGACGTGCTCTCCCTCGGCGCCGACGGCAAGCCCGGGGGCTCCGGCCACGATGCCGACGTCGGTTCCTGGGATCTCTAGCAGACCGTTGCGCAGCCGGCTCGCGGCTGCGTCCATCGGGACCCCCCGCACGCGGTTCGCCGCCTCGCGCGGCTTCACGCTGATCGAGATCCTGGTGGTCGTGGCGATCCTCGCGATCGGCGGGGGGATCGCCGCAGTGACGCTTTCCAGCGACGAGCGCGCCTCGCTTTCGCGCGAGGCGCGGCGCTTCGCCGGCGCGGTCGAGTACGCTGCGGATCGCGCAAAGGTGCGGCACGAGACGCTCGGAGTGTCGGCGGACGGAGAGGCATGGCGCTTCTGGAGGCGCTCCGCCGACGGCCGCTGGAATGCGTTGTCGGACGATCCTGCGCTCGCGCCGCGCGCGCTCCCGGCGCCGCTGCGCGTTGTTCCGAATTCCTATGCCGGTGGCCCGCTGCGGCCCGAGGCGATCGTGCCGCTGCGTGCGTCGGGCCGCAACGAGCCCTTCACGTTCGTGCTCGGGAATAAGCAGTACCAAGCAGTGGTGAGCGTCGACCCGCTAAGCCGCGTCTCGGTGGGCAACGCGGAGCCGATCGGGCCATGATCCCGCACGCTCACTGGACTACCCTCCGCGCTGACGCGCTTCGGGCCGAATTCGCCCTCG
>CAYQAF010000271.1:0-3976 GCA_964415375.1 uncultured Alcaligenaceae bacterium | reverse complement strand
TCGCCGGAGAGCGTCGTGCGCCCGGCGGTCGCGCCGAGCAGGAAGCCGCGCGCGCGCTGGTCCGCCGCCGCGTGGATCAGGTCGGCGATGCGCTGGAAGCCGAAGCACGAGTAGAAGATGTAGCACGGCAGCATCGGCACGCCGTGCGTGCTGTAGCTCGTCGCCGCGGCGATCCACGAGCTGATCGCGCCGGCCTCGCTGATGCCTTCCTCGAGGATCTGCCCGTCCTTCGCCTCCTTGTAATAAAGGAGCTCGTCGCGGTCCTCGGGCTCGTAGAGCTGACCCATCGACGAATAGATCGCGACCTGCCGGAACAGCGCCTGCATGCCGAACGTGCGCGCCTCGTCGGCGACGATCGGCACGATGTGCGAGCCAAGCGTCGCATCGCGCAGCACCTGCGTCAGGAACTGCACGAACACCATCGTCGTCGACTGCTCGCGCCCCCTCGCGGCGGCGTCGCCATGGCCGCGGGCGCCCGTCCCCTCGACCCGCCTGGCGAACGACGCGAGTGCCGGCACGGCGATCGCGGGCGCCGCGTCGGAACGCACCGGCAGGTAGCCGCCGAGCGCGTTGCGGCGCGCGTGGAGGTAGCGCATCTCCGGGCCGTCCGGCGCCGGCGCGTAGTACGCGAGTTCGTGCACGTCGCGGTCGGAGAGCGGCAGCGCGAAGCGGTCGCGGAAGGCGAGAAGCGCGTCGTCCTCGAGCTTCTTCGCCTGGTGCGCCCCCATCTTCCCCTGCGCCCAGTGCCCCATCCCGTAGCCCTTCTTGGTCTGCGCCAGGATCACGGTCGGCTGGCCGCCGTGACTCACGGCAGCCTGGTACGCGGCGTGGATCTTCACCGGGTCGTGGCCGCCGCGGCGCAGGCGGTCGATGTCGTCGTCGGAGAGGTGCGCGACGAGCGCCTTGAGCTCCGGGTACCTGCTGAAGAAGTGCTCGCGGTTGAAGCGCCCGTCGGTCGCCGCGTACTTCTGGAACTCGCCGTCGACGGTCTCGTGCAGGCGCTTCAGGATCACGTGGTCGTGATCACGCGCGAACAGCGAGTCCCATTCCGTGCCCCACAACAGCTTGATCACGTTCCAGCCGGCGCCGGCGAAGAGCCCCTCGAGCTCCTGGATGATCGAGCCGTTGCCGCGTACCGGACCGTCGAGACGCTGCAGGTTGCAGTTGACGACGAAGATCAGGTTGTCGAGGCCCTCGCGGCCGGCGAGCGACAGGCCGGCGAGCGACTCGGGCTCGTCCATTTCGCCGTCGCCGACGAACGTCCACACCTTGCGGCCCTTCGTGTCGAGGACCGACCGGTCGTCGAGGTAGCGCATGAAGCGCGCCTGGTAGATCGCCTGGATCGGCCCGAGGCCCATCGACCCCGTCGGGAACTGCCAGAAACGGGGCATCAGCCACGGGTGGCAATACGACGACAGGCCGCCACCGCCGACTTCGCGCCTGTAGCGGTCGAGGTTCCCTGCGGTCAGGCGGCCTTCGAGGAAAGCGCGGGCGTACACGCCGGGCGCCGCGTGCGGCTGGAAGAACACGAGGTCGCCGCCGCGGGTCCCGGCCGCGTCGTCGTGACCACGAAAGAAATGGTTGAAGCCGACCTCGAACAGATCCGCGATCGATGCGTAGGTGGCGATGTGGCCGCCCAGCTCCGGGTGGGCGCGGTTCGCCCGCACGACCATCGCGAGCGCGTTCCAGCGCACCGCCGCGCCGATGCGGCTCTCAAGTTCGATGTTGCCCGGATACTGCGGCTGGTCGGCGAGGCCGATCGTGTTGCAGTAAGGCGTGTTGAACACCGGCGGCAGCGGAATTCGGTGCGACCGCGCCTCGTCGAGGAGCTTCCGCAGCACGAACGTCGCGCGCTCCGGACCCTCGGCCTCGAGCACCGCGCGGAAGGCCTCGATCCACTCACGCGTCTCGACCGGGTCGGCGTCGGCCGGCGCGACGCGCGACCACGCCTGCGGGTGGATGGTCCAGGCTTTCGGGTCGAGGCGGTCGTTCATGCAGAAACGTGTTGCCGCCCGCGCGGTTCGGGCGTCGCCGAGTCAGCGTATCACGGGTCGACGCGGCACGGCGCGGCGGATGCGGCGTTCGCGCATGGAACCCGGTCGACACATCGGGGCTTCGATGGTGCAAACTCCGCAGCGCACGGCTCCGCGAGCGAGCCGGAAAGTGACGGAGGAGCCATGCAACGACTCGCAGTCGCACTGGTTGCGCTCGCCGCGGCGACCGTGACGCCGGCGTCCGCGCAGGCATTGGAGAAGGCGACGGTGCGCTCGGGCGACGTGGACGTGCCGATCGAGGTCGCGCGACCCGCAGGCGCGGGGCCCTTTGCGCCACTGCTCTACATCCACGCACGCCGCGGCCTCGAGAACGAGGACCGCCAGAAGATGCGCGAGCTCGCCGATATGGGCTTCGTCGTCGTCGCGCCCGACTGGCAATCCGGCCGTTTCCTCGAGCGCTGGCCCGTCGCACACGACCCGGCGACCGAGGCCGACGTCGAGGCCGCGTTCGATCACCTGGCGAAACGGACCGATGCCTGCCGCATCCCCGCGGGCATCGTCGGCTATTCACGCGGGCCTTACTACGCGCTGAAGATTGCCGCAAAGCGTCCGAAGGACGTCGCCGCGATCGTCAGCTACTACGGTCACATGCAGAACCCGAATGCGCCCGAGCCCGACCAAGTGTTCCGGGTCGCGCCCGAAGTGCAGGCGCTGACGACGCCGATGCTGATGCTGATCGGCGACTTGGACTTCGAGCTGCGCCGCATGAGCGCGGGGCGCGCCTTCTACGCGCTGTTCGAGCGCGGCGTCCCCGTCGAGCTGCAGATGTATCCGATGGCGCGGCGCGCGTTCGACTTCCGCGGCGACCAGACGCCCGAGGAGCGGATCGCGACCCGGCACGCGCGTGAGCGTGCACGCGACTGGCTGTATCGCTGGATGAAGCTCGGGCCGAAGGGGAAGTGTCCGGGCGGTTGAGCGCGGCATGCGGCCACCGCGCCACGACGCTGCTCGCGCAGGCTCAGCGCTTGCCCTTGAGCAACGCCTCGAGGTCGGCGAACGGACGGTGCGTTGCCGGCGCCGTCGTGCCACCCCCACCGCTCGAACCTCCCCGCTGCGCCTGCTCGACCTGCCGCTGGTGCTCGTTGTCGTGGCAGTAGAGGCACAGCAGCTCCCAGTTGCTGCCGTCCGCCGGATTGTTGTCGTGGTTGTGGTCGCGGTGATGGACGGTCAGCTGGTGCACGGTCGTGCGATCGAACTCGCGCGCGCAGCGGCCGCAGATCCACGGGTAGATCTTCAGCGCCCGCTCGCGGTAGCCCAGCTCCCGCGTCTCGCGTGAGCGCCGGGCCTCGGCCACCACCCGATCGAGGCGTGCGTGGTCGGGCGATTTGCCGCTCATGCGTGCACCGCAGAGAGAGCGATCGAGCGCGCGCGCAGCTGACCGCAGCCGCCGTCGACGTCCTGCCCGGCGGAGTTGCGCAGCTTGGCGAGCACGCCGCGCGCGTTGAGCTCGCGCGACATCGTCAGCAGTCGCTCGACCGAGGGTCGGGAGAACGGCAATCCGGGAACGGAGTTGAAGGGAATCAGGTTCATCACCGCGTACTTGCCCGTGAGCAGGCGGACGATGCCGTCCACCTCGTCGTCGCCGTCGTTCACGCCCTCGAGCAGCGTCCACTGGTACTGGATCGGATAGCGCGTCGTGCGGGCGTAGCGCTCGCCCTCGTCGACCAGCTCCGCAGGATCGAAGCGGGGAGCGCGCGGCAGGAGCTTCGCACGCCGGTCCGCGAACGTCGAGTGCAGCGACAGCGCGAGCGCGGGACGCACCCGCCCGCGCGGCAGTCGCTCGAACACCCGGCGGTCGCCGACGGTCGAGAACACGAGGTTCTTGTGCCCGATGTCGGCGGCGGTGCCGAGGAGCTCGATCGCATCCTGCACATTGTCGAGATTGTGGGCCGGCTCGCCCATGCCCATGAACACCACCTTGG
>CAYQAF010000270.1:0-3979 GCA_964415375.1 uncultured Alcaligenaceae bacterium | reverse complement strand
GCTGAGATGAAAAGGCCCCCACGTTCGCTTCGCTCGCTACCCCCCACGGGGGAAGGTCAGTCCCTCGGGGCGGCCCTTCGGGACTGACATGGACACCGAAGCCGCCCGCCGCTGGTTCGTCGCGCTGCAGGACTCGATCGTCGCCGGCCTCGAGGCCATCGACGGCCAGCCGTTCCGGCGCGACGAGTGGACGCGGCCCGAGGGCGGCGGCGGCATCTCGCGGCTGATCGAGGAGGGCGACGCGCTCGAGCGCGGCGGGGTCAACTTCTCCGACGTCCGCGGCACCCGCCTGCCGCCGTCGGCGACCGCCTCGCGCCCCGAGCTGGTCGGCCGCAGCTGGGAGGCGATGGGCGTCTCGCTCGTGCTGCACCCGCGCAACCCGTACGCGCCGACGGTGCACCTCAACGTGCGCATGTTCGTCGCGCAGAAGCAGGGCGCGGAGCCGGTCTGGTGGTTCGGCGGGGGCATGGACCTGACGCCCTACTACGGCTTCGAGGAGGACGCGGTGCACTTCCACCGCACGTGCCGCGAAACGCTCGCGCCGTTCGGCACCGACCTGCACCCGAAGTACAAGCGCTGGTGCGACGACTACTTCTTCCTCAAGCACCGCCGCGAGCCGCGCGGGGTCGGCGGCATCTTCTACGACGACCTGGCCGAGGGCGGCTTCGAGCGCTGCTTCGCGCTCACGCGCGCGGTCGGCGAGCAGTTCCTGCCGGCCTACCGCCCGATCCTGTCGCGGCGCAAGGACCTGCCCTTCGGCGAGCGCGAGCGCGACTTCCAGTGCTACCGTCGCGGCCGCTACGTCGAGTTCAACCTGGTCTGGGACCGCGGCACGCTGTTCGGCCTGCAGTCGAACGGCCGCACCGAGGCGATCCTGATGTCGCTGCCGCCGCTCGTGAAGTGGCGCTACGACTGGAAGCCCGCGCCGGGCTCCCCCGAAGAGCGGCTCTACACCGACTTCCTCGTGCCGCGGAACTGGGCCGATGGCGGCTGACGACTCGCGCCCGCCGCGGCGCGTTGCGCCCGAGCACGCGCACCTGGTCGAGGAGCGCATCGACTCGGAGCAGGTGTACCGCGGACGGCTGCTCGACGTGCGCCGCGACACGGTGCGGCTGCCCGACGGCCACACCGCGACGCGCGAGTACATCGTACACCCCGGCGCCGTGCTGGTCGTGCCCCGCTTTCCCGACGGGCGGGTGATCGTCGTCCGTCAGTTCCGCTACGCGAACAACGCGGTGTTCCTCGAGTTCCCCGCGGGCAAGCTCGATCACGGCGAGCCGCCGCTTGCGACCGCACAGCGCGAGCTGCGCGAGGAGTCGGGCTACACCGCCGCGGCGTGGACGCGCCTCGGCGTCGTGCACACGGTCGTCTCCTACTCGACCGAGGCGATCGAGATCTTCCTGGCCGAGGACCTCACGCACGTCGGCGACCAGCAGCTCGACCACGGCGAATTCGTCGACGTCGACACGATGCACTTCCCCGACGTGCTCGCAGCGGCGGAGCGCGGCGAGATCACCGACGTCAAGACGGTGGCCGCGCTCTGGTACCTGTCGCGGCGATTCCCCGCGTGAAGCCGCAGGTCGCGCGCCGGCTCGTGATGTCGGGCCGCGTGCAGGGCGTCGGCTTCCGCGAGGCGACGGTCGATGCGGCACGCGCCGCGGGCGTCGTCGGCTGGGTCCGCAACCGCGCCGACGGCACGGTCGAGGTGCTGGCGCAGGGATCGTCCGATGCGGTCGACCGGCTGGTTGCGTGGTGTCGGCGGGGGCCGCCGCTCGCCCGCGTCACCGGCGTCGACGTCGCGACGGCGGCAGCGGATGCCTCGCTCGACGGCTTCGAGCGCCTGCCTACGGCGTGACCGATCCGGCGCGCGCGGTCGCGCCGACGATGTCCTTCCACGCGACGTACGACGATGCCGCCCACAGCGGCAGTACCACCGGCAGGATGATCCCCATCGTGACGAGGGCGAGGCCGAGCAGCGCGAGCGTCAGCGCACCGTAGAGCAGGAAGGCGCCGACGTTGCGGCGGAATGCCGCGACGCTCGCCGCGAACGAGTCGGCCACGCCGGCTCCCTCGAACAGCGCGACGACCGGGACGAGCGTCAGCGGCAGCGACACCGCGACGCCGGCCGTGTAGACCAGCAGCACTTCCCCGGCCGACAGCGCGTGGCTGTCGTCCGTCGCGAGCAGGTTGACGCCGGCGAGCTGCCAGCCGATCACCCATTCGGCGAGGAACACGACGAGGGACGCGAGGATCACCGCGCCGAGCGAGGCGACCGGTGCGGCGAATGCCGCGATGAGGTGCGCGGCGCGCGGCCGCTCGCCGCGGTCGGCCGCAAGGCTCGCGTAGAGGAGCCCGCAAGCGATGATCGGCACGACGATGTTCGCGAGCGGCCGGCCCACGACCGGGATCACGCCGAGCAGGAGCTCCGCTGCGATCACCGCGACGGCGAGCGCAATGAACGCAACGGGATGCCGCTTGAACAGACGCAGCGCCTCGCGGTACCACTCGAACGCCCGGGCCATGGGCACGCTGCGGTTCGCCCCTGCGCGGAGCGACGGATCGGATTCGGGGGACACGGGGCCGGAGGGGGCGGGCCGCCTACGCGGTCTCGCCGAGGTAGGCGGCGCGCACCGCAGGGTCGACGAGCAGCTGCTTCGCGTCGCCCGCGAGCGTGATCTCGCCGGACTCCATCACGTAGCCGCGGTGGGAGACCTCGAGCGCGAGCTTCGCATTCTGCTCGATCAGCAGGATGGTGACGCCTTCCTTCGACACGGCGTGCACCGTCTCGAACACCTTCTGCACCATCAGCGGGGCGAGCCCCATCGACGGCTCGTCGAGGAGCAGCAGGCGCGGCCGCGACATCAGCGAGCGTCCCATCGCGAGCATCTGCTGCTCGCCGCCGGAGAGCGTGCCGGCGGTCTGCCGGCGCCGCTCCTTGAGCCGCGGAAAGAGCGCGAACACGCGCTCGATGTCGGCGGCGATGCCGGCGCGATCGGTGCGGATGTACGCGCCCATCGCGAGGTTCTCCTCGATGGTGAGCGCGCCGAACACGCCGCGCCCCTCCGGCACCATCGCGAGGCCCCGGCGCACCAGCTCGAACGCGGGCCGGCCGGTGATGTCCTCGCCGTCGTAGCGCACCGCGCCCGAGCTCACCGGCTGCAATCCGCAGACGCCCTTGAGGGTCGTGGTCTTGCCGGCGCCGTTCGCGCCGATCAGGCAGACGAGCTCGCCGCGGCCGACGTGGAGGTCGATGCCCTTGACCGCCTTGATGCCGCCGTAGGAGACGGCGAGCTTGTCGAGGGCGAGGAGCGGCGCGGTGGAAGGCGTGACCGGCATCGCGCGCTTCATGTCTCTTTGAAATTGAGCGACACGTCGCCGCCCAGGTAGGCCGCGATCACCTGCGGGTCCTTCTGCACCTCGGCGGACGAGCCTTCGGCGATCTTCTTGCCGTAGTCGAGCACCAGCACGCGATCGCACACCGACATCACGAGCTTCATGTCGTGCTCGATCAGCAGGATCGTCGTGCCGTCGCCCCGGATCGCCTCGAGCAGGCCCTTGAGCGAGGCGGTTTCGGTGGCGTTCATGCCGGCCGCGGGCTCGTCGAGCGCGAGGAGCTGCGGATCGGTGGCGAGCGCCCGGGCGATCTCGAGCCGGCGCTGGTCGCCGTAGGGCAGGTGCCGCGCGAGGTCGTTGGCGCGCCTGGCGACGCCGACGTACTCCAGCAGCTCGAAGGCGCGCTGCTCGATCGCCCGCTCCTCCCGACGCGTGCGGGGGTCGCGCAGCATCGCACCGAACACGCCGGCGCGGGTGCGCACGTGCCGGCCGATCATCACGTTCTCGAGCGCGGAGAGGTTGCCGAACAGGGGGATGTTCTGGAACGTCCGGGCGATGCCGCGCGCGGCGACGTCGTTCGGCTTCAGGCCGCCGAGCGTCTGCCCGGCGAACGTGAACGTGCCGCCGTCGGGCGGGTAGATGCCGG
>CAYQAF010000269.1:0-3982 GCA_964415375.1 uncultured Alcaligenaceae bacterium | reverse complement strand
CCTGCAGCACGTTGGCCTGGCGGAGCTTGCCGTGCTGGCTCTGCTCCCACTCGGCCTTCACGTTCGCGTGGCACGTGGCGCACATCGCCGGGGAGTTGGCGCGCGAGACGCGACTCTCGGGGTCGGACTTCGCGCGGATGTCGTGCGCGCCGTGACAGCCCGTGCAGGTCGGCACCGCGTCCTTTGCCGCCGTCTTGTTGGCCATCGCCTGGCCGTGGACGCTGTCGTGGAACATCCCGGCGACGTTGCCGCCGGGCAGGTTGGCCTGCTTGATGATGGCCTCGTTGCCGTGGCAGGCCGCGCAGGTCGCCTCGAGGTTCGCGCGATGCGTGCGCGAGCCCGGTTCGCTCGACTTCTTGATGTCGTGCGTGCCGTGGCAGCTTGCGCAGGTCGCCGCCACGTGGTTGCCGCCGCTGCGCGCCTTGCCGTGCACCGTCGCGGCGTAGTCCTTGACCGCCTTGTCGTGGCAGCTGTCGCACTGTGCCGGCTTGACCGCGCCGTGCGGCATCTGGCCGAAGCCGGGGTCCGTGTGGCACGCCGCGCAAGGCAGCGACATCGACCCGTGCACCGACGTGGCGAACTGCTTCGCGTCGACCGCCACCGACTTGCCGCTCGCCGCCTTGGCCCCGGCATCGCCGTGGCACATCAGGCAGCCGTCGTTGGGACCCGGCGCGGCGTCCTTGGCGGGCTGCTGGGCGGCCGCGCCGAGGCTTAAGGCGAGCAAGGCGCAGAACAGGAACGCGCGCAGGCGGGTGGCAATCATGGTCTCGCGTGCTTCGGATGTCGCCGCGTCGGAGCGCCCGCCGGGGTTGCCCGGGCGGAGAGCGCACGCCGGCGACTTCACTGCCGCGCTCCCGATGGAACCCTACCGGCGTACGCGTTTTCGGTATTGATATGCGTCAATCCGTACGTCACCGTTCACGCGATTGCAGCGCGGATTGCACCGGTGTTGCGCCGGGGCAACCGATGGCGCGCGAGAAAGGAGGGCGTTCGCGCCTTGGGCAGCTTGTGGACGAAGTGGTAGCGCGCAACGTGGTAGCTCGGGTCGAAGCCGAAGAAGTTGAGCTTCATCCGAGCCAGCTCCTGCTCGCGGTAGCGGGACAGTGGCTGCGCCGCCTCGTCCGCGGCGCGGCGGCGGTTCTTCGCCGCGAGCGCGGCGTCGAATTCCGGCGACTCGGCGAGCGCATCCGCGCGGGCGAGGGCACCGGCAAGGAACGACGCCGGCGCATCGCCGAAGGACTCGTCGACGAGCCCGGTCGCCACCGCGTCGGCAGCCACGAGCGGCAGCCGGCGCTCCACGATGCCGAGGGCCTCTCCGGGACCCACGCGACGGGGCAGCAGGTAGGTCCAGTACTCGGACCCGTAGAGATTCCCCATCGCCTTGTAGTGCGGATTGAGCACGATGCCGCAGCGCGCGAACACGTGGTCGGCCGCGAGCGCGAGGAAAGAGCCCCCCGCCCCGGCGTTGCCCTGCATCGCCGCCACCGTCAGCTGCCGGTCCGCCGTCAGGATTTCGAGGACGAGGTCGTTCATCGCCTCGATGTTGCGCCACGATTCCTCGGCGGGATGGGCCGATGCCTCGATCACGTTGAGGTGGATGCCGTTCGACCAGAAGTCGGGGCCCCCGGCCAGCACCAGCACGCGGATCGGTCGGCGGCGGGCCGCCGCGACCGCATCGCGGAGCGCCAGGCATTGCGCGGTGCTCATCGCGCCGTTGCAGAACGCGAAGTGCAGCACGCCGACGCGACCGCGCTCCTCGTAGCGGATCGGCCGCCACGTGGGGCCATCGACCTCGGCATCCGCGGCGAGCGGCAGGTCCGGGATGCCGGCGAGCCGCTCGCCAAGGACCTGCACGGCAGGCAGCTTGAGCGTCGCGCGCGGGTCCGCGTCGACGCGCTTCAGATGGGTGATCCAGACCGCGCCGTCGATCGTCCGGCGCAGGATTGCGCCGTCGCGGGTCGCCACGACGGCGCCGGGGACCTCGCCCGCGAAACGCGCGACGAGCGGCTCTTCCGGGTGCGCGTCGAAGAGGTGGCAAGGCATGTCCTGCACCACGTCGCGCACGCCGGGCATCCCGTCCGCGGCGCGGACCTGGCGCAGGATGGTCGCGGTGCCGTCGCGCGACCAGTCGATGGCCCGGTCGGCCTGCTGCATCGCCGGCCGCCACCGGCCGCGAACGCCGGGCCGCGTGTCGTCGAGCGGCCGCGGCCGCTCGCCGCGACCAATCCGCTCGATCGCCTCGCGCACCGCCGCGATGGCGGCCTCCGTCACCTCGTTGCGGTACAAGCTGCCCTTCGACGCCTCGCGCATCGGAAAGGTCCGCGTCGCCCAGATGTCGCCGGCGTCCATCTCGCCGTTGGCCTCGAGCACGGTCACCCCCCATTCCCGCTCGCCCCGTTGCACCGCCCAGTCGAGCGCCGAGGGACCGCGGTCGCCCTCGATGCCGGGGTGCACGACGAGGCAACAATGCCGCCGCCACACCGACTCGGGGATGGCCCGCCGCAGGAAGGGCGCGACGATCAGCTCGGGCCGCGCGAGCGCGACGGCCTCCTCGGTGACCCGGTCGTTGACGTCGAGCTCAAGCGTGAGGTCGTGGCCGTCGCGCGCGAGCTCCGCCCAGAGCCGCTGCGTCAGGCTGTTGAACGCGTGGCTGAGGAAGAGAATCCGCATCAGCAGATCCGTGGCAGCTGCTCGCCGGCAAGCCAGTCGACGATGCGGCGGCCGCCGAAGCGCGTGTCCATCTGCACGAAGTGGTGCCGATCCTCGATCACCTCGCCGATGATCCCGGCGCCACGGCCGAGCGGATGCGCGCGCATCGCGGCCAGCAGGTGATCGGCGTCCGCGGCGGCGCAGACCGCGACCAGCTTGCCCTCGTTCGCGACGTAGAGGGGATCGAGCCCGAGGAACTCGCACGCGGCCTCGACCTCGGACTTCAGCGGGATAGCCGCCTCGTCGATCACGAATCCGACTTGCGACTGGCGGGCGATCTCGTTCAGCGTCGTCGCGAGCCCGCCACGCGTCGGGTCGCGCATCACCCGGAGATCCGATGCCGCAGCCAGCATCGCCGCGGTCAGGCCGTGGAGGGCCGCGGTGTCGCTCTCGATCGTGGTCTCGAAGGTGAGGTTCTCGCGCAGCGACATGATCGCGACGCCATGGTCGCCCATCGTGCCCGAGACGATCACCCGGTCGCCCGGACGCGCACGGTCGCCCGAGAGGTCGACGCCGTCGGCAACGACACCCACGCCCGTCGTGGTGATGAAGACGCCGTCGCCCTTGCCCTTTTCGACGACCTTGGTGTCGCCGGTGACGATCGGCACGCCGGCCTCGCGCGCGGCCCCGGCCATCGAGTGCACGATGCGCTTCAGGTCGGCGAGCGGAAAACCCTCCTCGAGCACGAAGCCGGCGGCAAGCCACAGGGGTGTCGCGCCCATCACGGCGACGTCGTTGATCGTGCCGTGCACAGACAGCGCCCCGATGTCGCCACCCGGGAAGAAGAGCGGCGTGATCACGTGGCAGTCGGTGGCGACGACGAGCCGCCCGGGCGGCGGGTTCACCCGCGCGCCGTCGTTGCCCTGGCGCAGCCACTCGTTGTCGAACGCGGCGGCGAAGAGCTCGTCGATCAACTGCGCCATCGCCCGGCCGCCGCTGCCGTGGGTCATGTCGACGCGGCCGTTGCGGAAGTCGATCGGCCTGACATACGCCCCTCGCCGCCGGAAAGTAGGGTCAGACTCGACTATTTCCCGAAAAGTAGGGTCAGACTCGACTTTTTCCTGCCCCTTGGTCATCGTCCCGGGTTCCTGTCGCCAAAAGTCGAGTCTGACCCTACTTTTCCGGGGTCTGACCCCACTTTGTAGCGGCCGTAGGTGTAGTGCGCCGCGCAGGCGCCCTCCGAGGACACCATGCACGAGCCGATCGGATTCTCGGGCGTGCAAACGATGCCGAACACCTTGCAGTCGGCGGGCTTCTTCACGCCGCGCAGGAT
>CAYQAF010000268.1:0-3986 GCA_964415375.1 uncultured Alcaligenaceae bacterium | reverse complement strand
TCCGGGGTGACGAGCCACGGAACGTCGATGAAACGCACGCCTTCGAGGTCCGCCATCGCGGCCGACTCGTGCGGCTGGTTGACGAGCGAGATGGCGTAGACCGGGATGCGCAGGGCGAAGCTCCGCGCGACCGCGGCGTCCGGGCCGTCCAGCGCCAGGACCACAGCGCTTGCGCTCGATTTCGACAGTGCGCCGCGCAGCGCGGTCAGCCCACCTGGCCGTGGATCGAACCGGATCGCCTCGGGGGGGCCGCCGCCGGCCAGCAGCCACTCGCCATGGAATGCGGCGGCGAAGCGCCTCGAGATCGGCGAGTCGTCGCCGATCACCACGACGGTCGTCGCGCCGCCGTCGCGCATCCGGCGCGCGAGCGCACGCGCATCGCCCTCGACCGAGAGGGCAAGCGTGTAGACCTGGGGCGGAAGCACCGTGGCGTCGTCGAGCTGATTCAGCGCCAGCGTCAACGGCAGGGCGTCGCGCGATTCGGCCAGCAGTCGCAGGTCGTCGCGAACCAGCGGCCCCACGACCACGGACGCGCCGAGCGCCTTCGCGGCCTCGAACGCGCCGAGGACGCCTTTGTCGTCGTGGGCTATCACGCGGCAGCGATCGGCCGCGTTCGCGGCATGGGCCGCGGCCATGAAGCCGTCGCGCACCGCCGTGGCGGCGCGAGCGTAATCCGGCGAATCGAGCGGCAGCACCAACGCGACGTCCACACCACTGGGGCCGGGCGTCGGCGCGGGAACGGGCGCCGACGCGGGCGCGGCTGCAGGCACAGGCGCGGGAGCGGCCGCGATGGCGCTGACTACGGCTGGTGTGTGTGCCACGGCCGGTGCGGGTTCTGTCGGAACCGGTGCGGGTGCCGGTGCAGCCGACGGCGCAGGCGTGGCTGCAGGCGCCGGCGCGGCAGCGGCCGTCGCCGGGGGCTTCACCGCGCTTGTGGTGCTGCATGCTGCCGCGCACAATGCGCTCGCCAGGACCATCGCGATCGAGGCGATCGCTGAGGCCGGGGAGCGCGGGGCGTGTGACGATCGCATCGGGGGGCCGGGGCGGGTGAGGGAAGATCCAGCGGCGGACAGGGCGGACGTCCCGCGCCCAAGCGTGGAGCCGGGGGCATTATATGTGGTGGCCACGCCGCTCGGGAATCTGCGCGACCTGACCATGCGCGCGCGGGACGTGCTGAGCGAGGTCGACCGCATCTACGCCGAGGACACGCGCGTCACCGCGACGTTGCTTGCGCACATCGGCGTGGCGACGCGACCTGTCGCGCTTCACGCACACAACGAAGCGGCCCGCACGGCGCAGGTGCTCGCCGCGCTCGACGACGGCCGCAGCGTGGCGCTCGTGTCCGATGCGGGGACGCCGGCGATCAGCGATCCCGGCGCGCGCGTCGTGCGTGCAGCCCGCGACGCCGGGCGGCCGGTGATTCCCGTGCCCGGGCCGTCGGCGCTCGCGGCGGCCGTGTCGGCCGCCGGGCTCGACGCGGAGCGGTTCGTGTTCGTCGGCTTCATGCCCGCGCAGGGCAAGGCACGCCGCGAGCTCCTCGATGCCCTCGGGGCACTGCCGGTCGCGCTGGTGTTCTTCGAGGCACCGCATCGCGTTCGGGAGACGGTCGCGGTGCTCGCACAGGCGCTCGATCCCTCGCGCAAGCTCGTCGTCGCCCGCGAGATCACCAAGCGGTTCGAGGAAATCGCGCGCATCGATCTCGGGCGTGCGGACGAGTGGTTCGCGGCCGACCCGAATCGCGAGCGCGGCGAGTTCGTGCTGATCGTCGACCTGCCGCCGCCCCGGGGCGACGCCGCGAACGCGCTGCCGCAGGACCTCGACACGTGGTTGCGCGCGCTGCTGCGCGAGGTCCCGCCCTCGGCCGCGGCCCGCATCGCGGCGGCCGCCACCGGGCAGCCGCGGGACGCGCTCTACGCGCGCGCGGTCGCGCTGAAGAGTGCATGATGAGGGACCACGATCCCCGGACGACGTCAAGGTCTTCTGGTCCGTGGTGAGCGACGGAACAGGCCCGTTGACTTCCGTCAAGGCACCGTCCGCCGGCGATGACGAGAATCCGGCAACGTTCCCTGTAACCGGTCCCGTGACAATGACACATTCCGCTTCGCGGCTTGCCTTCGACGCCGACCTGATCCGCAAGTACGACCAGTTCGGTCCGCGCTACACGTCGTACCCGACCGCGGACCGGTTTCACGACGGCTTCGGCCCGGCCGACTACGTGAACGCGCTCGTCACCCGCAATCACGAGCGCCCCGACGACCCGCTGTCGGTGTACGTGCACATTCCGTTCTGCAACACGCTCTGCTTCTACTGCGGGTGCAACAAGGTCATCACCAAGGACCATGGCCGCAGCGCCAAGTACATCCGCTACCTGGCCCGCGAGATCGGCATCGTGTCGTCGCTGCTCGAGGGACCGCGGCCGGTCGTGCAGCTGCACCTCGGCGGTGGCACACCGACGTTCCTCGCCCGGGACGAGATGGCGGACCTGATGGCGCACCTGCGCCAGGGATTTGCAATCCAGCCGGACGCGGAGATCTCGATCGAGGTCGATCCGCGCAAGGTCGACGCCGGGACCGTGGCGTTCCTGGCGGGGCTGGGATTCAATCGCATATCGGTCGGCGTGCAGGACTTCGACCCGGATGTGCAGAAGGCGGTGAACCGCGTCCAGAGCGAGGCCGAGACGCGCGTCGTCATCGACGCCGCGCGCGCCAACGGCTTCGTCTCGGTCAACACCGACCTGATCTACGGTCTGCCGAGGCAGACGTTGCCGGGCTTCTCGGCGACGCTCGACAAGGTGATCGACGCCTCGCCCGACCGCATCGCGCTCTACAACTACGCGCACCTGCCGCACCTGTTCAAGCCGCAGCGCCGCATCCTCGATGCCGAGCTGCCGTCGCCGGAGACCAAGCTCGCGATCCTCGCGCTCGCGATCGAGAAGCTCGGCGCCGCAGGCTACGTCTACATCGGCATGGATCACTTCGCCAAGCCGGACGACGAGCTCGCGCGCGCGCAGGTCGAAGGCCGGCTGCACCGCAACTTCCAGGGCTACACCACGCGCCCGGAGTGCGACCTCGTCGCGTTCGGCATCTCGGCGATCGGCAAGGTCGGCCGCACCTACGCCGCCAATGTGAAGACGCTGGACGAGTACTACGAGCTGCTCGACCGTGCCATCCTGCCAGTCAAGCGCGGCTACCAGCTGACCGACGATGACCTGGTGCGCCGCGACGCGATCGCGCGGCTGATGTGCGACTTCGAGCTGTCGCCCCGCGCGTTCGGCGCGCGGCACGGCTTCCGCTTCGAGGAGCGCTTCGCGCCGGAGCTCGCGGCACTCGCGCCGCTCGCCGCGGACGGGCTGGTCGAGATCACGCCGGAGGCGATACGCGTGACGCCGCGTGGGCGGCTCTTGGTGCGCAGCGCGGCCATGCTGTTCGACCGCCACCTGCGCGAAGTTGCGGCGCAGGCGAAGTATTCGAAGGTGATCTGACCCGCGATCGCCGCGGGACGTGGCCGGGACCGGCGTCAGTCCGGCGCGGCGGTGCCGACCGGAGCGCGTGACGGCCGCCAGCGCGTGCCGCGCCGGGCGGCCATCTCGGCGCCGATGGCGTCGAGCTCCTCCGGCGACAGCACGTCGGCGCACATCGGCAGCAGGACGTCGTTCTCGACGGCGATGTGCTCGGCGTAGGCGACTTCCGCGGCGCGGACGAGCGCAGGCGGCAGATTGGCGCGCTGTCCGCCGGCGATGCCGGCGAGGAGCGGCCGCAGCTTGAGCCACAGCGGAGCGAACGTCTCGTGATGGTCGCGCTCGAGGCGCGCGATCAGGTCGCGCGCGTCGGGCGCGCGCGCGAGGAGGCGCGGGAATACGCTCGCCTCCTCGTCCGCGTGATGGTTCGGGGCGGCGGTGTCGAAGTAGCGCAGGATGGCGGCCGCCGCGGCGCGCGCGTCGGCGTCCGCGCCGTGCTCGGGCAGGTGGCGCAAGAGCCGACCGAGCG
>CAYQAF010000267.1:0-3995 GCA_964415375.1 uncultured Alcaligenaceae bacterium | reverse complement strand
CGCCTGTGCGCGCTCGGTGAGGTCGGGCTCGTCACGCCAGCGGCCGACGACCTGCCGCAGCTCGGCGCGGTTGGGGGTGATCACGGAGGCACCCCGATAGCGGTCCCAATCGTCGCCCTTGGGATCCACGAGCACCGGGCGGCCTGCGGCGCGCGCCCGCCCGATCATCGCGGAGATGTGCGCGAGCCCACCCTTGCCGTAGTCGGAACAGATGACGAGGTCGGCGTCCGCGAGCAGACGCTCGAACTCGGCCAGCGTGGTCGAGAGCACCTCGTGCGATGGCGCGGTCTCGAAGTCGATGCGCAACAGCTGCTGCTGGCGCCCGATCACGCGCAGCTTCACCGTCGTCGCGAGTTCGGGATCGCGGTGGAACGACGTGCGCACGCCCTCGGCAGCCACCAGGCGCGCGAGCGTCGCCCCGGCCTCGTCGTCGCCGGTCACCGACAGCAGCGTGGCCTGTGCCCCGAGCGCCGCGACGTTGCGGGCGACGTTCGCCGCACCGCCGGGCCGCTCCTCGCTGCGGGCGATGCGCACCACCGGCACCGGCGCCTCCGGAGAGATCCGCTCGACGTCGCCGAACCAGTAGCGGTCGAGCATCACGTCGCCGACGACGAGGACGCGCGCGCGCGCGACGCGCTCGCGCCAGGCGGAGAATCGGGCAGTGTCCGCGGGACTCGTCATGGTCACGCCCTAGCGACGTCCGATCGCGAAGTACTCGAAGCCCGCGTCCTTCACGAACGACGGGTCGTACATGTTGCGGCCGTCGAAGATCAGCGGCGCCTTGAGGCTCCTGCGCATCGCTTCGAAATCGGGACTGCGGAATTCCTTCCACTCGGTGACGATCACCAGTGCATCGGCACCGGCGACCGCCTCCATCGGCGAGCTCGCATAGGCGAGCCACGGCACGGCGCCGAACGCGCGCCGCGCCTCGGGCATCGCGACCGGGTCGTAGGTGACGACCCTCGCGCCGCGGCGCGCGAGCTCGGCCAGGATCACCCGCGACGGCGCCTCGCGCATGTCGTCGGTGTCCGGCTTGAAGGCAAGCCCCCACACGGCGAACGTGCGCCCGGAGAGGTCGTCACCCAGCCGGCCGGTGATCTTGCCCACCAGCACGGACTTCTGCGCCTCGTTGGCCTCCTCGACCGCGGCCAGCACCCTGAGCGGCAGTCCCGACTGCTTCCCGATGAACTGCAATGCCTTCACGTCCTTCGGGAAGCAGCTGCCGCCGTATCCGACGCCCGGATAGAGGAAGTGCCAGCCGATGCGCGGGTCGCTGCCGATGCCCTGCCGGACCATCTCGATGTCCGCGCCGAGCCGGTCGGCGAGGTTCGCGAGCTCGTTCATGAACGAGATGCGCGTCGCGAGCATCGCGTTGGCCGCATACTTGGTGAGTTCCGCCGAGCGCACGTCCATGACCAGCAGCCGCTCGTGGCTGCGCTGGAACGGCGCGTAGAGCGCCCGCAGCACGGTGATGGCGCGCTCGTCCTCGGCGCCGATCACCACCCGGTCGGGCCGCATGAAGTCCTCGATCGCCGCGCCCTCCTTGAGGAACTCCGGGTTGCTCGCGACCGCATAGGGAATCGAAGCGCCACGGGCTACCAGCTCCTCGGCGATCGCGGCGCGCACGCGGTCGGCGGTCCCCACGGGTACCGTGGACTTGTCGACGACGATCTTCCAGTCGGTCATGCGGCGGCCGATGTTGCGCGCCGCCTGCAGCACGTACTGCATGTCCGCCGAGCCGTCCTCGTCGGGCGGCGTGCCGACGGCGATGAACTGCAGCGTGCCGTGGGCGACCGCCCGGTCGACGTCGGTCGTGAACGCGAGGCGTCCCGCTTCGACGTTGCGCCGGATCATCGCCTCGAGCCCGGGCTCGTGGATCGGCACGCCACCCTGGTTCAGGGTCTCGATCTTGCGCGGATCGACGTCGAGGCACAGCACGTCGTTGCCGACTTCGGCGAAGCAGGTACCGGTGACGAGGCCGACGTAGCCGGTCCCGATCATCGTGATCTTCAAGCGGTTCTCCCCAGCGTGCGGTGAATCGATTCGAGCGCGGCCTGCGGGTCCGGCGCCTGCGTGATCGGGCGTCCGATCACGAGATAGTCCGCGCCGGCGGCGATGGCCTCCGATGGCGTCGCGGTGCGGGCCTGGTCGTGCGCGTCGGCACCGGCGGGACGGATTCCCGGCGTCACCAGCAGGAACTTGGGTCCGCATGCCGCCCGCAGCGAAGCGGCTTCGCGTGACGAGCACACGACGCCGTCGAGACCGTTCGCTTGCGCGAGCTTCGCGAGCCGCAGCACCTGCGCTTCGGGGGCGTCGGCGATGCCTGTCGCCGACAGGTCGGCGGCACGCAGGCTGGTGAGCACCGTCACCGCGATCAGGTGGGGCTTCGCCCGGGCGGTCCCGGCTGCCGCGCGATCGACGGCGTCGCGCGCCGCGGCGAGCATCGCGGTGCCTCCCGAGGCGTGCACGTTCAACATCCACACGCCGAGGCGGGTCGCGGCCGCGCACGCCTGCGCGACGGTGTTCGGGATGTCGTGGAACTTGAGGTCGAGGAACACGCGGAAGCCGCGGTCGACGAGCTCCCGCACCAATGCCGGTCCTTCGGCGGTGAAGAGCTCCTTGCCGACCTTGAGCGCGCAGGCGTCGGGTGCAAGGCGCCACGCGACGGCGAGCGCGCCCGCGGCGTCGGGAAAGTCGAGGGCGACGATGATCGGCGTGGTGTTCACGGGCGCAGGATTGCTTCGGGTGCCGTGGCCGCTAGGCTTGCGGCTCCGTGGTCTCGGTACGCTTCGGCGAATAGGTTTCCCAGCGCTGGCAACCGGGGCAGCGCCAGTAGTACTGCCGCGCGCGGAACGCGCACTGCTCGCACCGGTACATCCCCAGCCGCTTGATGTGCTGCGCCACCAGCGCCTTGACCAGCTCGAGGTCGTGGCGCCGGTCGGGCGGTGCGGCTTCGAGTTGCGCCTCGAGCAGCCGGTCGAGCCCGATCAGCGTCGGCGCCTTGGCGAGCTCGGCGCGGATCAGGTCGGCCGCAGCCTGCGGACCGTCGTGTGCAAGGACCAGCGTGAACAAGGCGTTGAGTATGTCGAGCGACGGATACTGCGCCTGCCAGCTCGACAGGCGGCGGATGCCGGAGCGAACGTCGCCCAGCCTGGTGTAGGCGGTCGCGACGCGCTCGGCGACGAGCGCGAGGAAGGCCGGGTGCTGCGATTCGATGCGCGACCAGGTCTCGATCGCTTCGGCGAGTTGCTGCTGCTGCGCCTGGAGGTCACCGGCGAGCATCGTCGCGCGGGTGCACGCCCGGTACTCCGCGCGCGCGAGGTCGATCTCCGCGGCGGCGGTCGCGAAATCGGAGCGGGCGAGCGCCGCCTGTGCCATCTCGCAGTGATAGTGCGCGATCTCCTTGAACTGCGGCGTCTTGGAGACCGCTTCCATGCGCCGCGTGATCGAGATCGCCTTCGGCCAGTCCTTCTCGGTCTCGTAGATCGACAGCAGAAAGCCCTGCGCCGCGTGCTCGTAGGGCGTGCCGTCGAGCTTGACGAACAGGTCCTCGGCGCGATCGAGGAGCCCCGCGCGGTGGAAGTCCTGCGCGAGCTCGAACGTCGCCGTTTCGCGGCGGTCCTTCGGCAGGTCGGGCCGGTCGAGCAGGTTCTGGTGCATGCGGATCGCGCGGTCGACCTCGCCCTGCCGGCGGAACAGGCTGCCGAGCGCGAAGTGCAGGTCGATCGTCTGCGGGTCGACCTTGACCACCTCGATGAACGACTCGATCGCCTTGTCGGGCTGCTCGTTGAGCAGGAAGTTGAGTCCCCGGAAGTAGGACAGCGGCAGCGCGCGCGACTCGGTCAGCAGGTGCTTGATGTCGATGCGCGCGGCGATCCAGCCCAGTGCGAAGAACAGCACCGGGATCGGCAGCAGCCACCAGAGTTCGAAGTCCATGGGGTGCGGGGTGTCTCAGGCGACGTCGGGCGGCACTGCACGGCCGGATGGCAGCGACG
>CAYQAF010000266.1:0-4033 GCA_964415375.1 uncultured Alcaligenaceae bacterium | reverse complement strand
TGTAGACCATCTGCGTCACGGTGTTCTTGAGCAGCACGACGTACTGGTCGAACGATTCGATCTGGCCCTGCAGCTTGATGCCGTTGACGAGATAGATCGAGACCTGAACGTGCTCCTTGCGCAGCGTGTTCAGGAACGGGTCTTGTAACATTTGCCCCTTGTTGCTCATGCGCTCGCTCCGGTTCTTTTGGTCGGCCGGTGAAGACGAAGGTGAAGGCGAACGGCGCTCGGCCACGAAGCCCGCGCCCGAGCCGGGCGCCCGGTCAGCCCCGGCGGCGGGAAGCCTTGTTCGCGTAAGGGTTGGCACCCGTCTTGAATTGTATCCTAAGGGGGGTTCCGCGCAGTTGGAACGCCTCGGCGAAGAATCGTTCCAGGTAGCGCCGGTAGGTGTCGGGGACGCTCGCGAGCGCAGTGCCGTGGATCACCACCACCGGCGGGTTCATCCCGCCCTGGTGCGCGTAGCGCAGCTTGGGCCGCGAATAGCCCGCGCGCGGCGGCTGTTGGCGCTCGACCGCCTGCTGCAGCGCCCGAGTGAGGCGGGGCGTCGAGAGCTTCGCCATCGCGGCGGCGTACGCGGCATCGACCGAGGCGACGAGCGCGTCCAGCCCGCGGCCCTCGCGCGCCGACACGTAGTGGGTCGTCGCGAAGGCGAGGAACGCGAGCTTGCGCGAGAACTCACGCTTGACCTCCTCACGATTCGATTCCGGCAGGCCGTCCCACTTGTTCACGGCAACGACCAGCGCGCGGCCGGATTCCAGCACGTGGCCGGCGATGTGCGCATCCTGCTCGGTGATCTCGTCCTGGGCGTCGACGACGAGCACCACGACATGGGCCTCCTCGATCGCGTTGAGCGTCTTGATCACCGAGAACTTCTCGACCGCCTCGAACACCTTGCCGCGGCGGCGCAGCCCCGCGGTGTCGATCAGCGTGTAGCGGCGTCCGCCGCGCTCGACGTCGAGGTGGATCGCGTCGCGGGTCGTGCCCGGCTCGTCGAAGGCGATCACCCGCTCGGCGCCGAACAGCGCGTTGACGAGCGTCGACTTGCCGACATTGGGCCGCCCGACGATGGCCACCCTGATGCGCGCGGGACCGTCGCCGGTCTCGGCCTCGTCCTCCGGGGCCGGCTGCGGCGCCGGGACGCAGGCCAGCGCCTGCTCCAGCATGTCGCGAACGCCCTCGCCGTGCGCCGCGGAGATCGCGAGCGGTGCGCCGAGCCCGAGTTCATGGAAATCGGCGACCGCGCGTTCGACCGGGAGACCTTCCGCCTTGTTGGCGACGAGCACCACCGGACGCCCCGACTTGCGCAGCATGGTCGAGATGTCGCGATCGACCTCGTTCAGTCCGTCCCGGGCGTCGACGATGAACACGACGACGTCGCACTCGGCGATGGCGGCCCGCGTCTGCCGCGCCATCTCCTTCAGGATCCCGCCCTTGGCCACCGGCTCGAACCCGCCGGTGTCGATGACGAAGAACGGCCGCTCGCCCATCTGGCCGCGGCCGTACTGCCGGTCGCGCGTGAGCCCGGGGAAGTCGGCGACGAGCGCGTCGCGCGTGCGTGTCAGCCGGTTGAACAGCGTCGACTTGCCGACGTTGGGGCGGCCGACCAGTGCGACGGTGGGGAGCATCGGTTCACGGCCGCCGCGAACGGCGGCCGGGGGGTGGGGGCGGGCGGATCAGCGGGCGGACAGTGCGTACACCGTCCCCGAGGCCGACTGCCACACGATGCGCTCGCCCTGTGCGATGGGCTGGTTGGTCGGTGGCGAGCCGTCGGTTGCGAGACGTCCCGCGTAGTTGCCGGTCTTGGTCGCGACGAGGTGGACGTAACCCTCGATGTCGACCACGGCCAGGAACTCGCCGGCAAGTTGCCCGGCGGCCGGTCGGCGCGCGGCGAGCTTGTCCTGCTTCCAGAGCGACGCACCGGTGCTCCGGTCGAGTGCGTGCACCGCGCCGGCGTCATCGATCACGTAGTAGAGGGCATCGTCGCCCGAGATGCCGGACAGGCTCGATACGTCGCGGGTCCACGTCGGCGTGCCGCGCAGGATTTCGAAGCACGCGAGTCGGCCCTGGTAGGCGACCGCGCAAGCCTGCCGCTCCTCGATCCACGGGCGGCTCGTCACGTCGGCGATGCGCTCGAGCTCGGTGGCACCCTTAGGCGTGGCCACGGCCGCGTCCCAGCCGATCGTGCCCGTCTTCGAGTCGAGGGCCAGCAGCCGGCCGCCCGCCACGCCGATGAACACGCCACCGCGGCTTGCCACGCCGCCGGCGCTGTTGCGCACGGTGAGCGGCGGGTTGGTGCGCTGGTTCACCCAGCGGGTCTTGCCGTCGGCCGCGGCGAGCCCGTAGATCCGGCCGTCGCCCGAGGTCACGACGACGCTGCCTTCGCTGACGGTCGGCGGCGAGATCACCTCCGACGAGACGCGCGCAGTCCACAGCGGCTTGCCGTCCGGCTCGAAGGCGAGCACGTCTCCCTTGTCGGTGCCGACCACCACGAGCGTCGCATCGGCGCCGGGGCCGGCGGACAGCGGCTTGCCGGCGCTCACGCGCCACACGGTGCGGCCGGTGGCGGGATCGAGGCGGACCAGCGTGCCGTCCAGCGCCGCCGCGTAGATCGCGTCCGGCAGCACCGCCGGGGACAGGCCGGAACGCGACTTGCCCACGCTCGTCTGCCAGTGGATCGTCGCGGTGGCGGTCGCCACGAGCTCCGGCAGCGGACCGGGCTTGCTGGCCCCGGAGCGTCCGGTGAGCCAGTCGAAATTGGGCGCAGGCAGCGACCACGATGGCATCCAGCTCGGCATCGAGCTGCAACCGGAGATGAGCGCCGCGAGCGCGAGGCCCGCGACGACGCGACGCGAGCGTTGCGCGATCATTTGACGGGCGTCCCCGGTACCACCGGGGCCGCCGGCGGCGCGGCCGGCGCGGCCGCCGCCCCGGCCGGCGCGGCGTCGCCGCCTAGCGAGTCGAGCTTCACCTGCACGTAGTTGCGGTAGGGCGACTTGTTGTCGAGCTTCGCGAGCGCTGCCTGGTAGGCGCTCTTGGCCTCGGCGGCCCGGCCGGCCGAGGTGAGGGCGTCGCCGCGCAGGTCCGCGAACAGCCCGGCGAAGGCGTCGGGGTGTTTCGCATCGAGGGTCGCGAGCGCCTGGTCGTATTGCTTGTCGTCGAGCAGCGCCTCGGCGAGCCGGTAGCGCGCGACGGCCTTGAGCTCGTCCTCGCGCGAGTTCTCGACGACCCAGCTCAACTGCGCCCGGGCGCCGGCCTTGTCGCCGTTGTCCCACAGCATCTTCGCGTAGAGCAGCGCGCCGCGCGGTGCGTAGCCCGTACCGGCGAAGCGACCGGCGAGCTGCCCCATCGCGTCGCGCGCCTTGGGCAGGTCTGCGCCGCGCACGGCACCGGCGACGGCGCCGTACAGCACCGACGCTTCCTCGGCCTGCCGGTGCTGCCACCAGCGCCAGCCCTGCACGCCGATGTAGGCGACGCAAATCGCGATCACCGCGACGGAGATCAGGGTCCCCCAGCGCTGCCAGAACGCCTTCAGGTCCTCGAGCTTCTCCTGCTCTTCGATATCGTAGACAGCCATCGTCGTTCCTTGCCCGTTTACTCGTCTGCCCCGGCCGCGAGGCGTGCCGGCAGGGCGTCGATCGCGACGCTCTGCTGCTCGCCTGTCTCGCGCAGCGGCTTCACCCCGACCACGCCGCGCGCGGCCTCGTCGTCGCCGATCACGAGCGCATAGCGCGCCCGGCTCGCATCGGCCTTCTTCATCTGCGACTTGAAGCTGCCGCCGCCGGCGTGCAGCACCACCGCCATGCCACGGTCGCGCAGCGACTCGGCCACCCGGCGCGCGAGCGCGGACGCCGCGTCGCCGGCGTGCACCACGTAGGCGAGCGGGGTGCCGCTGCCGCCGGCCCCCGCTTCCTTGAGCAGCAGGATCATGCGCTCGATGCCCATGCCGAACCCGCACGCGGGCGTCGCTTTGCCACCGAGCTGCTCGAAGAGGCCGTCGTAGCGGCCGCCGCCGGCCACGGTGCCCTGCGCGCCC
>CAYQAF010000265.1:0-4039 GCA_964415375.1 uncultured Alcaligenaceae bacterium | reverse complement strand
GACTTCTACAAGCAGGGCGAGCTGAAGGGCCTCGTGCTCGACGTGCGCAGCGATCCGGGCGGCCTGCTCAACCAGGCGGTGGCGGTGTCGTCCGCATTCCTGCCGAAGGACGCGCTGGTCGTCTACACCGACGGCCGCACGCCGGACGCCCGCATGCGCCTCACCGCCTCGCGCGAGAACTACCTGCGCGGACGCGGCGAGGACTACCTGCGCGACCTGCCGGCCGCGGTGAAAAAGGTGCCGATGGTCGTGCTGGTCGACGGCGGCACGGCGTCGGCCTCCGAGATCGTCGCGGGCGCGCTGCAGGACCACAAGCGCGCGACCGTGATCGGTGCCTCGACGTTCGGCAAGGGCTCCGTGCAGACGATCCTGCCGCTCGGCAACAACGCCGGCCTCAAGCTCACCACGGCACGCTACTTCACGCCGTCGGGCCGCTCGATCCAGGCCAAGGGCATCGAGCCCGACGTCTTCGTCGACGACGGCCGCGACACGTCGAACCGGATCCGCGAAGCGAACCTCGAGCGCCATCTCGAGACCGGCAAGGGCGAGGCCGGCGCCAAGCCGTCCGGCGCCGCGGTGAAGCCCCCGTCCGCCCCGGACGCCGCCAAGGAAAACAAGGAGCCCCAGGGCGCGACGCCGCCGCGTTTCGAGTTCGGCGCACCCGAGGACTTCCAGTTGCAGCAGGCGATGAACCACCTCAAGGGGGAGCCCGTGATTGCCTCGGTGCGCCAAACGGCGGCAGCGAGCACGCAACCGGCCGAAGCCAAGCCGGTCGCCAAGTAGCCGCCGCGCTTCGCACCGCAACGCCCGGCCTCGGCGCCGGGCGTTTTGTTTTTGGGCCCGCCCCGCCGACGATCACCGGTCGAACCCGGACGGGGGTATCCTCGCGCCTCCCGCGCCCGGCGCCCCCGGTCTCCAGATGTCCCAGGCCGTCCCCCTCCCCGCCGCCCATTCGCGCCGGCCGCTGCTGGCGTGGATGCTCTACGACGTCGCGAGCTCGACCTACGCCGCCGTCGTGCCGTCGGTGCTGTTCGCGTTGCACTTCACGGCCGACATCGCGGCGGGCCGCCCCGACGCCGCCGCGCTGTGGGGCATCACCTCGGCGGCAGCGCTGCTCGTCGCCGGCATCGTCGCCCCCTTCGTCGGCGCGTGGGCGGACGGGCGTCGCGCGCACACGCCGCTGCTCGCCTTCTTCACGCTGCTCTGCTGCGTGGCAACGGCGCTGCTGCCGTTGCCCGCGCCCGGCGAGATCCTGTATGCGGCCTGCGTGTTCATCACCGCCCAGGTCGGCTACATCGTCGCGATCTCGCTCTACGACGCCTACCTGGAGCGACTGGGCCCTGCCGCCGGGGGCGCCGAGCGGTTGTCGGCACGGGGCTGGGCCGTGGGCTTCCTCGGCGGCATCGTCGTCGTACTGGTCCTCCTCGCCCTGCCCCGCGATACGCGCGGCGCCCCGGATCCGGCGCTCGCGTTTCCGGTCGTCGGACTGATGTTCCTGGCGATCGCGATACCCGCGATCAATGGCCTCCGCGGCGTCCACCCGGCCCCAAGCGCCGCTGCCGCCGGCGTCCACCCGTGGCGACGGGTTGCGCACACGCTCGCGCACTGGCGCGAGCAGGCGCCGGCGATGCGCTTCCTGGCAGCGATGTTCCTGATCAACGACGCGATGGTCACGGTGAGCGTCTTCGTCGCGGTCTATCTGCGCGATCACTTCGGCATCGCCATGGCCGACGTGCTCTGGCTCACGCTGCTCTACCACCTGATCGCGCTGCCGGCGACCTGGCTGTTCGGCGCGCTCGCGCACCGCGCCACGGCGCGTACCGCCGTCGCGATCTCGATCGGCATCTGGATCGCGACCATCCTGCTGCTGGCCTTCGGCAGCGGGCGCGGGGCGGCGGTGGCGATCATCGTGATGCTCGCGTCCGTGCTCGGCTCGACGCAGGCGCTGCTGCGCGGCATGTACGCGCGCATCGTGCCGGCGGAACGCGCGGCCGAGTTCTTCGGCTTCAATGCGCTCGCCGGACGGCTTTCCGCTGCGCTCGGGCCGCTCACGTTCGCGGCCGTCGCCGCGGCGACCGGCAGCTCGCGCGTGGCGATCCTGTCGCTCACGCTGTTCCTGGTGGGCGGAGGCGTGCTGCTCTGGCGCAGCGTCGGCCCGCGCGAGCCGGCGGCCTGAGGCCGGTCCCGCTCACCGTGCCGGGCGCCGCGGCGCTGCGGACTCGAGCTCCCGGGCGAATTGGGCGAGCTCGGCGTTGTCCGGCTCCAGCCGGGCGAGCAGCTTCGCGCGCTGCGCAGCCTTCGTGACGTTGCCGGCGTCGCGCTCGTAGCTCGCCAGCGCGAACAGGATCTCGCGATCGTAGGGATGTCGCGCGAGCGCCGCCTCGAGCGTCTTCGTCGCCTCCCCCCGCTTGCCGGCGTCGTGCAGCGCGACACCGTAAACGTAGGCGAAGCGCGGGTCGCCGGGTGCCAAGCGTGCCGCCTCCCCGAGCGCCGCGAGCGCCTCCGGCACGCGCTTCTGGCGGACCAGCGACAGCCCGAGCGCGTGGCGGGCGCCGGCGGCCGACGAATCCGCCTTGATGGCGTCGCGCAGCACGGCCTCGGCCTCGCGCTCGCGCCCGCGCGCGCGGTGGAGATCGGCGAGATTCACGGATGCGGGACCGTAGGTGGCGTCGAGCGCGAGCGCGCGCCGGTACGCCGCGATCGCCTGCTCTTCCTGACCGCGCGCGGCGTGGTAGCCGCCCAGCTCGGTCTGCGCCTCGGGCCGGTCGGCGTTGAACTTCAGCGACGCCAGGTACTCGTCCTGCGCGCTCGCGAGGCGCGCGCGGTCGTCCGGCGCGAGGCGCGACTCGGGCACGCCCGCGAGGCCGCGCGCGGCTTCGATGCGCACCACCCGCACCGGGTCGGCAAGGAGCCTCGGCAACAGACGCGCACGCAGCGACGGGTCGGTGTCGCGAATCGCGATCGCGGCGGCAAGACGGACCAGCGAGTCGCCGTCGCCCATCGCCTTCTCGAGGGCTGGCAGCGTCGCGCGACCCGGGTGCCGCACGAGTCGCGCGATCGCGCTCGCGCGCGCGATCGGGGGAACTGTGGGGTCGGTCACGAGCGACGCGAGCGCGGCCTGCGCGCCGGGCGCGCCGAGATCGCCGGCGGCGAGCGCCTCGGCAAAGGTCTGCTGGCCGGGCTTGCGCTCGGGGTACCAGCGCGCGACGGCGTCCGCCGCCCACTTCGCCCCCTCTTTCGCGTGGCAGTTGCCGCAGGCGTTCGGGGTGCCCAGCGTGACGGTACGATCCGGCCGCGGGATGCGCATCGAGTGGTCGTGCCGCGGGTCGACCACCATGTAGGTCGTCGTCGGCATGTGGCACGACGCGCATGCCGCGCCGGGCGAGCCGGGCTTGTGACGGTGATGCGTGGCGGCGTCGAAGCGCGACGGCGCGTGGCACTGTCCGCACACGGCGTTGCCCGGCACGCGCAGCTTCTGGCTGTGCGGGTCGTGGCAGTCGGAACAGGTCACGCCCTTCGCGTGCATGCGGCTCTGCAGGAACGAGCCGTGGTTGTAGACCTCGTCGCGCATCTGCCCGTCGGCGTAGTACAGGCCCGGCTCGAGCAGCGCGATACGATAGGCGTTGCCGAGCGGCGCGCCGGGATGCCAGGTGTCGTCGAACTGGCCGCGCCGCGCGTGGCATCGCGCACAGGCCTCGATCTCCCGGCTCGACGTTCGCGGCGCGGAGCGGGTCGCGTTGCCGGTCGCGGCGTCGATCGCCCACGTGACGCCCCGCCGCTCGTCCAGCGCGACCGGGAGCCCCTTCGATGCGTCGGCCCTGCGTGCATTCGGGTCGAGCTTCGCCCACCCAGCGTGGTTCGAGCCCGGGCCGTGACAGGCCTCGCAGCCGACGTCGATTTCCGACCAGGTCGTGTTGTAGGTGCGGGTCGCGTCGTCGTAGTTCTTGCGCAGGTTGGTCGAGTGGCAGTCGGCGCACTGGTAGTTCCAGTTCTGGTCGATGCCCGTCCAGTGCAGCGGGTCGCCGGCCTTGAGCTTGCG
>CAYQAF010000264.1:0-4045 GCA_964415375.1 uncultured Alcaligenaceae bacterium | reverse complement strand
TGATCAGCAAGAAGACGTCGAAGGAGCCCGAGAAGTTCGGCACCGGCCACGTCGAGGGGATCATCGAGAGCGGTGCCGCGAACAACAGCGCGCTGGCCGGCGCGTTCATTCCGGCGCTCGTGTTCGGCATCCCGGGAGACTCGATCACGGCGATCGTGATCGGGGTGCTGTACATGAAGAACATGAACCCGGGCCCTACGCTCTTCACGCAGAACCCCGAGAACATCTACGCCGTCTACCTGCTGTTCATCCTGGCGAACCTGATCATGATCCCGCTGGGATGGTGGTGCATCAAGATCGCCAAGAACCTGCTGCGCGTGCCGCGCAACGTGCTGATGCCGATCATCCTGCTGTTCTGCATCGTCGGTTCGTTTGCGATCAACAACTCCGGCTTCGACGTCGGCGTCATGCTCGTCGCCGGTGTCGCCGCCTACGTGCTCGAGGAGAACGGATTCCCGGTGGCGCCGGCGATCCTCGGCGTGGTGCTCGGCACGATGCTGGAGCAGAACTTCGTCACGTCGATGATCAAGGCCGATGGCAACCTGCTCGCCTTCTTTTATCGCCCCGTCGCGGCGACGCTGGGTGTGCTGGCGATCGCCGCCTGGTTCCTGCCGCCGCTCATCCGGCGCCTGCGGCGCACGGCCGGCGCCTGAGCCCGTCACCGTCGAGGGCGGGTTTGCCCGTGTTTGCGGCAGCGCGGTATAATTCGAAAGTTTTTCGTGCGGACAGATGGCTGTCCGCAGGGATTCGGCACGGTCCGGAACAGGATTTGGTGACGCGGAATGCGCGGCAGGCTGGTGGTCGGCAACTGGAAGATGAATGGCGGGTTGGCGCAAAACGCGGCGCTTCTGTCTGCGCTCGCCGCGGACTGGCGCGCCGGCGCGGATCGCGAAATGGCGGTCTGCGTGCCTTTTCCGTACCTGGCACAGACGAAGGGGCTGCTTGCCGGCAGTGCGATCGCCTGGGGTGCCCAGGACGTCAGCGAGCACGCCTCGGGTGCGTTTACCGGAGAGGTATCGGCGGCGATGATCGCCGAGTTCGGTGCGCGGTACGCGCTCGCGGGACACTCGGAGCGGCGCCAGTTCCACGGCGAGCGTGACGAGCAGGTGGCCGCGAAGGCCAAGGCCGCGTTGGCGGCAGGGTTGACGCCGATCGTGTGCGTCGGCGAGACATTGGCGGAGCGGGAGTCGGAGCAGACCTCGGCGGTCGTGACGCGGCAGATCGATGCCGTGATCCGTGCGCTCGGGACGGCCATGACGCGGACGGTCGTCGCGTACGAACCGGTCTGGGCGATCGGCACCGGCCGCACCGCCTCGCCCGAGCAGGCGCAGGAGGTGCACGCGCTGCTCCGGGGCAGGCTGGCGTCGGCGGGGGCCGCCGACGTGAAGCTGCTCTACGGGGGCAGCGTGAAGGCGGCGAATGCTGCGTCGCTGTTCGGCATGCCGGACGTCGATGGCGGACTCGTCGGGGGCGCGTCGCTGGACGCGCGAGAATTTTTGGCGATCGGCCTTGCCTAACAAGGCGGGCACGACGCAAGGGCAAGGGCGGTAGCGGACATGGGCGTACTGGAATCGGTTCTGCTGGCCGTGCACGTGGTAGTGGCGCTGGTCGTCATCGGCCTCGTACTGCTGCAGCACGGCAAGGGCGCGGACATGGGCGCGGCCTTCGGCAGCGGCTCTTCGGGGAGCCTGTTCGGCGCCGCTGGATCGGCGAACTTCCTGTCGCGATCGACCGCCGTGCTCGCGACCGTGTTCTTCCTGTCGAGCCTCGGGCTCACCTATCTCGGCAGCACGCGCAGCAGCGCGGTGCCGACGGCCGAGAAGAGCATCATGGACACGCAGGTCCCGAAGGCGAGCGACGTGCCGGCCGTGCCGGTAGCGCCCACGGGTGGCGCTCCCGCGGCACCTGCGCCAGCGCAAGGCAAGGTGGGCGAAGTGCCGAAGTAAATTGGAACTCGCAGCAGCGTTCGCAACGTGCGGTTGCCACGGTGCATCGAGGCACGAGGAGGAACAGACAGGTTTGACGGCACGACATCGGGGAGCGCGGAGTTCAATCCAACCCCGACGTCGTACCACGGAATTGCCGACGTGGTGAAATTGGTAGACACGCTGTCTTGAGGGGGCAGTGGCGAAAGCCGTGGGAGTTCGAGTCTCCCCGTCGGCACCAAAGACTCGACCAAGCCCGGCGGGGCGCCGTGGCCGGGGGTGCCCGTGCCGGGCACGAATGGATCGGCGTTCGCGAGCGCATGCTTCCGGCGGTTCGCGAGAAGGCGGGGAGGGCGCGGGGGCGGATGGACGAGATCCGGACCCGGTGCCGGATGCCGTGGAGCTGCGATGCTGGAAAACTACTTCCCGATCCTCCTCTTCATCCTGGTCGGCCTGGTGCTCGGAGGCGTGTTGCTCGGCCTCGGCAAGCTGGTCTCGCCCGACCGCCCCGATCCGGAGAAACTCTCGCCGTACGAGTGCGGATTCGAGGCCTTCGAGGACGCGCGGATGAAGTTCGACGTCCGCTACTACCTCGTCGCAATCCTGTTCATCCTCTTCGATCTCGAGATCGCCTTCCTCTTTCCCTGGGCCGTCGCGCTGCCGGACATCGGCATGTTCGGCTTCGTGGCGATGATGATCTTCCTTCTGATCCTCGTGGTCGGCTTCGTCTACGAGTGGAAGAAGGGGGCATTAGAGTGGGAATAGCGACGTGAGCCAGGGAGCAGGGGCCCCGCGCGGCGGGGATGCGACCAGGGCGAATCGGCGCCTCCGCCGACATGTCGAACTTGCGCCCGGCGACGGCATGTGTGGAGGCGGAGCGTAGAAATGGCCATCGAAGGCGTCCTCGAGAAGGGCTTCGTCACGACGACGCTCGACAGCGTCATCAACTGGGCACGCAATGGCTCGATGTGGCCGATGACCTTCGGCCTCGCCTGCTGCGCCGTCGAGATGATGCACGCCGGCGCCGCGCGCTACGACCTCGACCGCTTCGGCATCGTGTTCCGCCCGAGCCCGCGCCAGTCCGACGTGATGATCGTCGCCGGCACGCTGTGCAACAAGATGGCGCCGGCGCTGCGCAAGGTCTACGACCAGATGGCCGAGCCGCGCTGGGTGATCTCGATGGGAAGCTGCGCGAATGGCGGCGGCTACTACCACTACTCCTACTCGGTGGTGCGTGGCTGCGACCGCATCGTGCCGGTCGACGTCTACGTGCCCGGCTGCCCGCCGGCGGCCGAGGCACTGCTCTACGGCATCCTGCAGCTCCAGAACAAGATCTGGCGCACCAATACGATCGCGCGCTGATGGCCACGAAGTCCGAAACGCTCGCCAGCCTGGCCGGCGAAGAACTGGGGGAGTGGCTACAGCAGGTTTCGGCGGCCCGCGGCGAGGTCACCCTCGTGGTCGAACCGAAGCACCTGGTCGCGACGATGACGGTGCTCCGTGACGTTGCCCGGCTGCGGTTCGAGATGCTGATCGACGTCTGCGGCGTCGACTATTCCGCGCACGAGAACGGCACCTGGGAGGGACCGCGCTTCGCCGTCGTCTACCACCTGCTGTCGCTGTCCAACAATCAGCGGATTCGCGTGCGCACCTTCGCGGTCGACGACGATTTCCCGGTCGTGCCGAGCGTCGTCGACGTCTGGCCGTCGGCGAACTGGTTCGAGCGCGAGGCCTTCGACCTCTACGGCATCGTCTTCGACGGCCACCCCGACCTGCGGCGGCTCCTCACCGACTACGGTTTCGTCGGTCACCCGTTCCGCAAGGATTTCCCGCTTTCGGGCCACGTCGAGATGCGCTACGACCCCGAGCAGGGCCGTATCATCTACCAGCCGGTGACGATCGAGCCACGCGAGGTCGTGCCGCGGATCGTGCGTGAGCAGCACTACGCGGACAGCGAGTAGCCCCGGCGATGGCCGAGATCCGCAACTACACCATGAACTTCGGCCCGCAGCATCCGGCGGCCCACGGCGTGCTGCGCCTCGTCCTCGAGCTCGACGGCGAAGTCGTCGAGCGCGTCGATCCGCATGTCGGCTTCCTGCATCGCGGCACCGAGAAGCTGA
>CAYQAF010000263.1:0-4053 GCA_964415375.1 uncultured Alcaligenaceae bacterium | reverse complement strand
TGGCGATGGTGGGCGACGGCATCAACGACGCGCCCGCGCTCGCGGTGGCCGACGTTGGCATTGCGATGGGAGCCGGCACCGACATCGCCAGGCAGACGGCGGGGGTGACGCTGGTGAGCGGCGACCTGCGCGGGCTGTTGCGTGCCATCCGGCTCAGCGAAGCCACGATGCGCAACGTGGGCCAGAACCTGCTCTTCGCGTTCGGCTACAACGCGCTCGGCGTGCCGCTGGCGGCCGGGGTGCTGTACCCGCTGACGGGCTTGCTGCTGACGCCTGCGTTCGCAGCCGCGGCGATGTCGTTGAGCTCGGTCAGCGTGATCGGTAACGCCCTGCGGCTGCGCAACACGCGAATCTGATCGCTCGATCCACGCGACGCTCCGCGGCGCTTCGCGCAGGCCGCACCTCGCCCGCGTCGGGACTTCATGAACGCGCGGTGCAGGACTATATTCGGTTCCAGCCGACAACGTCGGCCGCGTATCAGAACGATTCAGATCGTTTCATGCGCCTTCAAGACATCGCAGGGATGCACCGGCACCGTGTGGCCTCGGTGCTGGCTCGTACCGTCCGTCGCGAGACGGCAGATCCACCTGGAACTGGGCTTGGAGGAAACATCCATGAAAAAGACTCCCACGACCCTGAACTCGCCAATGGTGCGGATCGTAGCGCCCTCGGCCGCGTTGGCCACGGGGTTGCTGTCGCCGATCGCCTGGCCGGCCCCCGGCGACCTGGATCCGGCATTCGGAGACGTCGGGCGAGTTCATTCGCTGCCCGACCTATGGGGTACCGCCTGGACCGTCGAGGGCACGCAGGAGGAGGACGTGCTTTTCGGCGGATTCGATTACTACTGCTCGTACTACAACTACTACGATTGCGATCTGGTCGGCTTTGCGGGCCGGCTCAACGCGGACGGAGCCGGCGATCCGGGGTTCGCCGCGGACCGGCTCGGCAATATCGCGATCTTCGATGTCGCCCTGCAGACCGACGGTAAGGCTGTCGGCGTCGGCCACTCAAGTGAGTCCGGAGTTTCCCGGTTGACGGTGTTCCGGCTGAATCCCGACGGTTCGCTGGATACGGGGTTCGGCGACAGCGGCATTGTGCACGTCGGCGGCCCATCGGGGCCATCACACCAAGGCCAGTCACTGGTGCTCGAGCCAGACGGGCGCGTCGTCGTCGCTGGCCTTCGCGGCGAGCAACTTATGGTCATGCGATTATTGGCGCAGGGGTCCGTTGACGCAGCCTTTGGCGCGAACGGGGTTTTCCTGGGCCCCACCGTGCAAGCGGGCGGATTTCCGTCACGACTCGTGCGCACGGCCACCGGCTACCGGGTCGCAGCGCACGTTCAGTTCAGCGGCACAGCCGGCGATTCTGGCGTGCAGTGCCGAGTGATCGCCATCTCCAGCAATGGCGAGATGGATCCATCCTTCGGCACGGCCGTCCTGCCGGGACCCTCGCTCCCGGGTGGCAGCGTGGACAATTGTGCCGCGCTGGCTGTCCAGCCCGACGACCGGCTGGTGGTGGTCGGCAGCCGTCGGATTGCGGACGACGAACAGGCATTCGCCGTGCGGTTGCTGCCCAGCGGTGCGCCGGATCCGGGCTTCTCGGACGCAGCCGTGTCCGGCGCGATGGTGCGTGCGACGGCGGTCGCAGTTGACAGCCGTGGTGCCATCGCCGTAGCCGGCCACGACAAGACCGGCCTCTCGGGCGCGCTGGTGGTGCGATTACAGGCCGACGGACTGCTGGACTCGTTGTTTGGCGACGCAGGATCGACGTTCCTCGAACTGCCCGGTGACGGCGACGTGTGGCTCGACGTCGGCGACATGCAGGCAAACCCCGACGGCAGCCTGTTGCTCGGCGGCGGAGAACGCTCGAACTATCGACCGCGGCCGTTCCTGGTCCGATTGCTCGGCGAGGCGGCCGGTGGTGGCCCTGGCGTCCTCGACATGAAGGCTGCGGAAACACAGGCGAACGAAGCGGGCCAGCAGGCCGTCATGCACGTGCGTCGTATCGGCGGCAGCACAGGCGCGGTCAGCGTCGCCTACCAGGCCCATCCCGACACAGATCGCATTGCCGGCGCGACGCCGGGACAGGACTACACCGCCGTGAGCGGACGACTGCAATGGGCCGATGGCGATGCCAGCGACAAGTCGATCCTGGTGCCCTTGGCGACCGGTGAAGCGGTCAAGGAGGGCGAGGAATACTTCAGCGTACAGATCAGCGATCCGCAGGGCGGGGCCGGACTCGGCACCATCCGGACCCGAGTCGCCATCCTCGGCGACGGCTACCCGGCGGGCCTGCTCACAATCACGCCGTACAACTCCACTGTCACCGAAGGGGCCACGGTGCCGGTGGCTGTCGTTACGAGGCAATACTACGCACAGGGCGAAGTCTCGGTGACCGTGCGGACCGTCGGTGGCACGGCAACCCCGGGCGCGGACTTCGACGATCGCTCTTTCACGTTGTTCTGGGGTGACGGTGACAACTCGTCCCGTTACGTCTACCTGCCAGTGCACGCCGATCGCTTGCCCGAGGGCAACGAGACACTCTCCGTGACGCTGACCGAGGTCCAGGGAGGTGCGACCCTCGACACGAGGTCGTCCGTCGAGATCTCCGTGGCGGATGCAGTGAGTTCGGGAAAGTCGGGCGGAGGCGGCCGTTTCGGCGGCCTTCTGGCAATGCTGCTCGGCTTTGCCGGGTTGCTGCGGCGGCGGCACGCAGCGGGCTGATGTCATCGCCGGGCGGCGCCGGCCGCGCCGCCCGGTGTCCGATGGAACTCATGACTTCATGAGAAATACATCATATTAGTTTGTTTCCATTACAAAAATTAATGGGAAAGCATACTTCGAGCGCACCGCTGACGCACCGCTGACGGACCGCTGGCGGCCGCCTTGACCACACTCTCGCCCACCTGACGCGCGGACCGGTACCATCGCCGGCAACCTCTGGTTGGCAAGGCGATCCCGATGACCCGCACACTCGACAGCGAGCCACGCCGCGATGGCTACCGCATGCCCGGCGAGTTCGAGCCGCACGCCGGCTGCTGGATGCTGTGGCCCGAGCGGCCCGACAACTGGCGCCTCGGCGGCAAGCCGGCGCAACAGGCGTTCGTCGCGGTGGCCACCGCGATTGCCGTCAGCGAGCCCGTATCGGTGGGCGTGTCGGCCGTCCAGTATGCGAACGCGCGCCGCTTGCTGCCGGCTGCGGTGCGAGTCGTGGAGATCTCCAGCAACGATGCCTGGATGCGCGACGTCGGGCCCACGTTCGTGGTCAACGATCGTGGCGGGCTGCGCGGGATCGACTGGACGTTCAACGCGTGGGGCGGACTCGACGGCGGACTCTATTTCCCGTGGGACCGGGACGACGCCGTGGCGCAGAAGGTGCTGGAGATCGAACGCTGCGATCGCTATCGCGCGCCGTTCGTGCTCGAGGGCGGCGCGATCCACGTCGACGGGCAGGGCACGCTGATCACCACCGAAGAATGCCTGCTCAACCGTAATCGCAACCCGGACCTGTCACGCGAGCAGATCGAGCGCCGGCTGCAGCGTTACCTGCACGTCGACCACATCGTCTGGCTCGGCAGGGGCGTTTACCACGACGAGACCGATGGCCACGTCGACAACATCTGCGCGTACGTGCGGCCCGCCGAAGTGGTCCTCACCTGGACGGACGATCGCAGCGATCCCCAGTACGAGATCTCGCGCGACGCACATGAGCGCCTGATGCAAGCCCGGGACGCACGCGGCCGGCGGTTCAAGGTGCACAAGCTGCATCAGCCCGGTCCGCTCGAGATGACGCGGGAGGAAGCCGAGGGCGTCGACGTGGCGGAGGGCACGCAGCCTCGCGAGGCCGGTTCGCGCCTCGCTGCGTCGTACGTGAATTTCTACCTCGGCACGAAGCGCGTCATCGTGCCGTTGCTCGACGAGCGGCGCGACGGCGCCGCACAGCGCAAGCTCAAGGCACTGTTCCCGGGGCGCGAGATCGTCGGCGTGCCGGGCCGGGAAATCCTGCTGGGCGGCGGCAACGTGCACTGCATCACGCAGCAGGTGCCGTTGGCGC